>JAYVYS010000213.1:0-2529 GCA_043784005.1 Isosphaeraceae bacterium | reverse complement strand
AGCGACTCTATCGAGTCAAGGTCGAGCCCGGCACAACGGCACTACAGATCGAGATGCACTCTCCCGATCCTTCAAACCCGCTCAACGGATCAATCGACGTTCTCGATGAATCGGGAAAAAGCATGGGCGGCGTTGTTGCGCCAACGGGATCAAACTCGGTCGCCATCAATGTGATGATCGAAGATCTTCCGGTTTCCGCTGAGACAGCTCATTCGATTTATCTGAAGGTGACTACCACATCGACTCCCCCGATCTCGCTAGACTCTTGGTCGGACATCTCGCTCCTGATCCCTGGAAGCAATACGACGCCTCCAATCTCAACGGCTTCCGGCGCAATCGTCCTGTCCGTGACTCGGAAATCGAGCCTCGGTTTAAAACCTCTACAATCCAGCCCTACCGAACCTATTTCGTCGAAAAGCGATCCAACACAGGCCATTTCGGGGTCGGAGTCGGAGTCGACCCCGACCCAAAGTTTTACCACAGTCTCGAATGGATCCGGTTCGCTCAATCCGTCCTCGCCAAGCAAAATCCCAGCACCCGGACCGGTCGCGACCGGACCGTTACCGAGCCGCGCCGGCATTCCCGGTAGGACAATGGGGGACGAGTCGGCGTCGACCGAAGGCGAGAACCGTGCTCCCGTCATCGACTTGGCGTTAATGGACCTCCCTCGAAGTCCGCGCCGTGAAGGCCGGGATCTTGGAGAACTCGAAATCGACGGCAACGAGTGGGAAGGTTCTCCGGAGGGACCGGTGATTACATTACGAGGCCCCGGCGGACTTCCCCTTTTCGGCTCCTCGATCGAGAACGCGGAACGAACAAGGCGAATTGTCAATTCGAATGCCCCGACGGCAAAGCCTCTTGTCGCGGTTCCCATCGCGCCGCTATCGACTTCGTCAACAGAAATTGAACCCGCGAAACGAACAGGAACGGCGGTCAAGGTAACTCTGCCCAAATCGGCGGATCAAGCGCCTCGGCTCTCCGGCTTAGTGATCTTCGGCTTGACCCTAAGCGGCGGCGTGTGGAGTCCCTCCGTTCCCGACCCGATTCACAGACGCTCCGGTTGGCGATCGGTAATCCGTCGATTTCGCTTCAGGACCATCTGATCACTCGAAGCCCGGACGAGCGAAGCGTCGCAAAGGCCGATCGCATTTGTGTCATGACACGCGGCAGGAGTGTCGGTCGCGCCGGAAGCACTTGGAGAAATCCGAATGCGATTCGCAGATTGAGCCCCGGACGACCCTCGGTCCAGGCTGCCGCCTGTTCGAGATCCACGAGGGCCTTATCCCATTCGCGAAGGTCGATAAACGTCTGTGCGCGACCGAGATAGGCTTCAGGATCGTCTGGATCGAGGTCCAGAACGGTGGCCCAATCACGAAGCGCACCGTCGTAGTCCTTCAAAACGCGCAGAGTTCTCGCTCGGGCGCTACGGGTCAGTCGACCATCGCCCCCTTTGAGGATCGCTCGGTCGAGGTTGACGAGGGCGGTTCTGGGATCTCCTGAATCGAGTCGAAGGTTGCCGAGAAGTGCCCACACGCGAGGGTCGTCCGGATCAAGCGCGCGGGCTCGTTCGGCGTCCTCAACGGCTTCGGACATTCGTCGCTCGTAATGACGAATCCAACCTCTCGTTAAAAGGGCGCGAACCGACTCGGGAGCCAATCGGATCGCACGACTCGCGTCACTCTCGGCGCGACGATCACCCAGGGCGCTGTGGACGACAGCCAAAGTCAATCGCGCGTCATGAATCCGAGGATTGTTCACACGTTCCTCCCCGGCGATCGGAGCCAGTTGATCGGCAAAACGACGCAGATCTCCATTGAGCGCCTCGCCATTGAGCGGTAGGCGAAGAAGTTCCTCTGGTCGGGAGCAATGGACCTCGTCGAGCCGTCCAAGGTTTATGAGGATACGGGTACGGATGCGCTCATAGTGCGCGGAGGAGCGGTGTCGCCGAAGCGCCGCGTTGGCGTCGGCAAGGGCCTCGATATCCTTCCCGAGGGCAAGACGAACCAAGGCCCGATGCGAGAAAGCGTTTGCAGTGGCCCCTTTACCGATCATCGCGTTGAGATCGGTTTCAGCACGTGCGGGATTGCCCATTCGCCATGCGATCAGGGCACGCCCCAGACGCGCATCGCGATCGTTCGGGTCGGATTCCACGAGGTTGTCGTAGGCGTCGAACGCCTCTTGAAGCCTTCCGGATCCGGCATCGAGAGTCGCGCGATTGAGACACGCCTTCCTTGCCAACGGCCCGGAACCACTCAAGCGAATCACCTGATCGTACTCGGAGCGAGCCCTTTTGTGATCTCCGAGAGTCTGACTGACCAGTCCCAGTTCCAGCCGAGTCAGTGTTTCAAAGCGTGTGTCACTTTCGGTGCCGGGAAGATCCCGAAAATCGCTCAAGGCCCGTTGAAAATCTTCCATCGCCCAGCCCCAAGCGCCTCGAAGCCGGTAGACTTGGGCACGGCTAAACCGGACCCAGGGCGATTGAGGCTGGAGAGCCAGCGCCGCATCGTAATGACGCAATGCCTCGATGGA
>JAYVYS010000212.1:0-19218 GCA_043784005.1 Isosphaeraceae bacterium | reverse complement strand
GGATGTCCTCGCGCCCGCCGCTCGGCCTGCAACCGCTTTCGGCCCGGCCTACAACGATTGGAAGAGCGACAGTTGCTTTCGTCAGCAGGCGCGGATCTGTTCGCGCCGACGGATGCGGAACAATACATGCTGGAGCTGGTGAACCGTGCCCGGGCAAACCCGGTCGCCGAGGGGCAGCGGCTCCTCGCACTTTCGCAGACCGACCCGGTCCTTCGTGTCTCAACCCAGGGCTGGGACCTTTCCAAGTTCGTCAAGGTCATCTCCAGCTACAGCGCTGAGCCGCCTCTCGCCTTCAATACACGGTTGATCGAGGCGGCACGCGACCACAGCAAGGCCATGCTCGCGGTAAATATGCAGTTTCACTCACCAGGAGGTTATCTCAACAATCCGAAGGTCGCCACGGCCTACGATGGGCAAGCCTATTATCCGACCGGCACCTCTTGGTGGTCGACCGGTGAAAACATTTTCGCCTACTCCGAAAACGTGGGCGCGACCGACGCAACCGCCTACGCCAACTATTTCGAGGCCGCCTTCCTTCTGGACTGGGGCAATCCCGATTTCGGGCACTTGACCAACCTGCTCGCCCCCGGCCCTGGCGCATGGAGCGCCAGTTCCTCGCATTATCCTTATAGCGAAATCGGCATCGGGCTGTTGACCGGTGTGACCCCGACCGTTCCGCCAGGGGCGAACAACCCCGTCGCGGGCAATCAGGGGCTAAATGTTGGCCCGGACATCGTGACTCAGGAGTTCGGCTGGCATTCCGGTAACCCGATCCTTACCGGTTGCTTTTATCAGGATAAGATCAATACAGGATTTTACTCGCCCGGTGAGGGCTTCGCAGGGGTAACAATCACGGCCGTCGGTCGGACCGGACAGGGGACCTTCCAGGCACAGACCTGGCCGTCGGGCGGGTACTCGTTGCCGCTCCCTGCTGGAACCTACGACGTCACGGCGACGGGAAACCTACCCTACAGGTTGAGTGGAACAGTCGCACTCGGCGTCGACAACGCACAATGGGAATACGGCTTCAAGCCGACACTCGCGGATCAACCGATCCCGGCCGACTTCAATGGCGACCACAAGACCGATGTGGCCGTGTATCGTCCTTCCACGAGCGAATGGTTTATCGACGGACAGCCTCATTCCATTCCATTCGGTGGGCTCGCGACCGATATCCCGCTCACGGGAGACTTTGATCGTGTCGGACATGCCGAGATCGCGATTTATCGTCCGAGCACAGCCCAGTGGTTCGTGAATGGGCCCAATGGCGCACACGTCGTGGCCGTCTTCGGCGGTTCTACCTCCGACATCCCAGTACCGGGAGACTATGACGGAGTCGGATATACCGAGGTGGCGATCTATCGAGCGAGCACGGCTCAATGGTTCGTGATCGGTCCAACCGGCGGAAAGATTCTCGGCAATTTTGGCGGCCCGAACCTCGATATCCCGATCCCGGGCGATTACGACGGCGTGGGACATACCGAGCTTGCCGTTTATCGGCCGCTTACCGGCGAGTGGTTTGTTTTAGGGCCGAACGGGGGGAAGCGACTCGTCAGTTTTGGACAAGCGGGTGTTGACATCCCCATGCCTGGAGATTACGACGGCGTCGGCCACCTCGAACCCGCCGTCTATCGGCCGACCACCGGCCAGTGGTTCATTTTGGGACCGAGAGGCGCACGCGTGCTAACTATCGGCGCGGCAAATCTCGACGTCCCGCTCAGAGGCGACTTCGATGGCGACGGTAAGGCCGATCCCGCGGTCTATCGCCCTTCCACAGGCGAATGGTTCGTGCAACTCTCCAGCGGAGGCACGATCAACCGACAGTTCGGCCAGGCTGGAAACTCATCACCGGCAAGCACCTGGATCAGCCGCTACATCACGAATGTATCGCCGCAGGTCACTCAATTGATCGCGATCCCGATGAGCAGCGTCTCGGCTTCGGAAGGTCTCGTGATAAGCCGGCATGTTTTAAAGTTGAATCAACTCCGAAGGCAGGGAACGGCACGCACCCATTCGGTCCTGTCATGGCGTCACACTCGGAACCACTTCAAAGATGCGAACGGTTGACACACCGATCTCGCGCGACCAGACTTCTCGAACGTCGCGCTTGCGTTCCTGGACGTATCGAGAAAGCGGGTTCTCGGGTGCGTTGACATAACGCTCATCGTCGACAAGGAGAAACGCGACTTGACGTCGAGTGATCTCTCTCGTGATTTCCGACGGATCGTTTGAGGTAGGAGCAAGCGCCCGGCGGTTTGTCTGCCAGTAGGCCTCACCAGGATGTCGAGTCATGACCGGACCGGGTGCGTCGTGACGCATCGCGATCCAGGCACACGCGGCGTCAAAATGGGAATGCGTGAGTCGCTGAACTTCCGCACGATTCGATGCCAGTGAATAGGTTGAATAAGGCAGCGAAATCGCCAAAACCATCGTCGCTGCGATCGTTCGTGGCATGCGAAGTCTCGGCGATAGCCACGTTAGGATGGCGACCAAGCCTTCGACAGCTCCCACCAGCATGCAAGGCACAAGCGGGATCAAGAATCGGCCGGCTTCGGTAAACGGCCAGATAAGCAAAAGGGCGAGAGTGATCAGCGCCGTGGTCCCGGCAAGACGGCGGCGAGCCATCCCGAGCGTGCGGAGCCAGCCGAGCAAAAGTATCGCACTGACCATCAACGCCCAGATGTTCACTAATCGCCTGAGAATCCATGATTGCGAAAAAACGGTGCCGATCTCCACGATCGGGCCGAATAACTGGTCCGGCAGACGTTGCGTGTAGAAAATGGCCTGCGACGCGATTAATTCAGCCACGCCACCGCTGCCTTTGCCGACAAGTTCCACCTGAGTGTTCTCGCGAACGGACGAGATCCAGATGATCCAGGGAAGAATCACGAGGGCGCTTGCCAGAACCGCCGAGAAGGCCGAAACCCATCGGCCTTTCATGAGTAACGCGATGACCACCGCCGCGATGACCGCGACCCCGACTTGCCTGGTCAGCGCGGTCGCTCCCAGAAGCATTCCAAGACCGATCCCCGAGGCGATCCCGCCCCTACGGCACACCCATACCGTCGTCAGAAGGGCAAGTCCTTCGAGCAGAAAAAAAAAGGGCTCCGACTGGATCGCCCCGCTCGTCCGTCCCCAGGTCCAGTTGAGCGCGAGAGAGATGGCGAGAATTCCGGCAACACGGGGGCTGTACATCGCGCGGAACCAGTGCCACATGACGATCGTCGCGGTGACAGTACACACGATCGAAAACAGGTGGGCCGTTGTGGCCGACCGCCCCCCCGTCACACTCCAGAAGAGTCCGAGTGCCAAGGGATAGCCGGGGGGGAAATGACCATGCCTTGGGGCGTCGGGGTGGTCGATCTCGCGGTAGCCACGGCCGGTCATGAGCGATTCCGCCAGGATCGCGTAGCCTGCGCCATCGAATCGAGGAGGAGAGGAGAAGTCGGTATTCCGCCAGGACGACAGCGCAATGATGACGGCGATCACGATCCCAACCGCAAGGTGCCGTCTCCAAAGTCTTCGCCTCGATCCCGGAACCATCCGCGCCCTTTCGCTTGACTCTGAAGAGATTTCCCCGCGTCGCGCGGATAGTCTATCAGGCGTCGAAGGCAATCGCGAAACGGGATGCACAAGAAGGCCCCGCAGTCTTGGCAAACCGCGAGGCCTCGGGGCACACAACCGGGACGACATCTAAGGTGATTGCGATCACTGTCAAGCCGAGCGAGTGGCTCGGGTTCCGACGCAGTCGGCGACGGATGGACGCGCATTGGTTTTTCGTCGGGTCGGGACAGAGGTCGGGGATGTCTCGACGCTCAAAGTATCGTCAAGTTTACGAACGGCGCGAATCTCGATCTTTCGAACCCATTCACGAGTGACGCCGAGACGCTTCCCGACTTCCTTGAGGGTCAGGGGAAGTTCGCCTTCGAGCCCGAATCGAAGCGCGAGAATGGCCCGTTCGCGAGCATCGAGCCGATCGAGACGGCGGAGGAGATTCTGCCTTTCGTCATCGGCTTCCAGTACGGCATCGGGTGCATCGCGATCGGCGGGCGACTCATCGGGCGACCACGCCCCGCCATCTTCACCACCACCACTTTCGAGCCGAAGTTGACGAGCCTTTCTTGCCTTCTCGACCAGTTGTTTTTGCGACTCCGTCAGTCCCAGTTCCTTTGAGACCTGTTCGTTCGACGGGCTGAATCCGAGTTCCTTGGTCAGAGCACGCTCCGCTCGCCGCCATTTGGTGAGCAATCCAACCATGTGGGCGGGAAGACGGATCGTCGAGTTCGTGTTGATCAACGCATGGCGGATCGCCTGTTTGATCCAATAACTCGCGTA
The DNA here is from genome assembly GCA_043784005.1 of Isosphaeraceae bacterium. Lineage (GTDB taxonomy): Bacteria > Planctomycetota > Planctomycetia > Isosphaerales > Isosphaeraceae > JAYUFP01. Next base: position 14,883 of record JAYVYS010000212.1, on the reverse strand, counting down.
GGTGCTGAATCGCGTGCCGAAACGTGGGTCATACTCTTCCGCGGCGCGAATCAGTCCTAGATTACCCTCGCCGATGAGGTCATCAAGCATCATGCCGCGACCCGAGTATTCGCGGGCGATCTTGACAACAAGCCGCAAGTTGGACTGAATCATCCGAGTGCGCGCATCGCGGTCGCCCCGAGCGATCGCATCGGCCAGGGTGTGTTCTTCGGCCGCCGAGAGGAGCGAGTCGTCGCGGATCTCGCGGAGATAAGTATTCAGCGATCCGGGGTCGCCGCAGTCCTTCGCAAGGGGAAAGCTCATGAGTATGCTCCCGTTTACGCAGCTACCATCCCTGGGAGCACCCGGTGTTTTTCGCAACATCGCGATCGCATTCACCGAGCACTGTCACGCCGCCTCAAGTTCTTTGGCGATAACCTTCCTTCACGGCCGGACGATCACGTCCTGATCTCGTCCGGCTTTTCTCGCCAAGGAAGGAAGGTTCTACCCTCCTAGTTGCGAACCTCACGTTTCACCGAGAACGTTTTTTGGATTTCATTCCGGATTGACAAAACATCTTTGTGTTAAATGGGTTAAATACCGTCGCCTTGCTTGGATTAGGGTCGAAGCGGTTGGTGGATTTGCAACATCTGCGAACGAATGAGAGTTTAAAAAACGAACGGACTTCCCATTTTCTTTCGCGCGACGGTCCGAGATTCAGCTATAATCGGCGTGTCTCGCCACGTGTGTCATCATGAATACCCAACCGCAGGCGTTCGCGGCCGCGGGGGGAACTGAACACTTCTTGGGGCGTAAACGGGGGGCGGCGATGGACGACGCGAGCCTCGTCGAATATCTCGCTCGGGCCAAAGCGGGTGACCAATCCGCAGTCAATGAGCTTGTGATATCGTATGAACCCGTGATCCGAGTGATGGTGCGCGGGAAGCTTCCACGTGTCTTGCGATCCCGCTTTGATACCAGCGATTTCTTGCAGCTTGTCTTGAAGAGCGTTTTCGCGAAGAGTGGGGCTCATCTCGATCAGTTTCAGAACGAACAACGCTTTGTCGGCTACCTGAGAGGGGTCGTCCGAAACAAGATTTTCTACGAATTGAGGAGGCTCTCCGAGAGGCTGAAATACGACATCGGTCGCGAGCAACCGCTCTATGTCCGCAAGGGGAACCGAGAGATCCCGCAAGAGATCCCCGGGAAAGACTCTACCCCGAGTGCGGAAGCCCAGGCGGATGATCGGCTCGCCCAGATTCTCCAAGGACGAGGGGAATTCTCAACTGAGGTCGTTCAACTCCGCAGGCTCGGCCTGACTTACGAGGAGGTTGCCGAGCGGCTGGGGGTTCATGAAAGCCTCGCGCGTCGGGTGATTCAGGAGATGCGAAAACGCATGGAGACTCGCGGATGGGGGTGAGTCCGCGTCCATTTCCTGAAAGCGATCCCCCGCGACGCATCAGGCGGGAGTCGCTTTTTCTACCTTTCTTTATGCCACCGGACATGGACCTGGGATCGCTGTCGATGTCCGGGGCATCAGGAGTTCCACCCCCGTCGTCATTCTTCAACGGGCTGTTGGCGGAATTCACGAAGTGCTGGGAGAAGGGGGATCGCCCTCGCGCAGAGGATTATCTGGCGACGTTGAGCCCCGACGCGACCGAGGACGCCGTTGTCCTGATCTACCGAGAGTTTTGCCTCGCCGAGGCCGCTGGGCTCGATCCCGCCCCTCGCGAGTATGTCGAGCGGTTTCCAGCCCATGCGGTTACCCTGGAACGCCTCTTCGGGCTTCAGGATGCCTTCGGCTCGTCGCAATTGAAGCTCTTCACCGAACCCGATTCCGACGCCTCGATCCTTCCTCAGACTGGGGACGAGATTGGTCCCTTTCGCCTCCTGCGGGAACTCGGACGGGGTGCCTTCGCCCGTGTCTTTCTCGTCGAGCAAATGGATCTCGAACTCAGCCTGATCGTGCTCAAGGTCTCGACCCGCGTCACAACCGAGCCGAGCCTTTTGGCCAGGGCGGCGCATTCGAATATTGTTCCCCTGCATTGGCACAAACTCGTCGATAACGGTGCCCTTCAGATTATCGCCATGCCCTTCCTTGGCGGTACGACCCTCTCAGCGATCCTGTCGGATCGGCGCGAGCGTGGAAACCGTCCGGCGACCGGCCATGACTTGCTCGTCGAACTCGACCAGGCTTCGGCTCCCGAATATGCCCGCCCTCGGCCGGGAAGGCCGGCGCGCGATGCGATCGACACTTTATCCTATTCCAAGGCCGTCGCCTGGCTCATCGCGAGACTCGCCGAAGCTCTCGATCATGCCTTCGATCGGGGAGTGCTCCACGGCGATGTGAAACCTTCCAACATCCTGCTCACCGCCGACGGCATGCCGATGCTGCTCGACTTCAACCTTTCCATAGGTTGGCGTCCTTTGTTGTATGGCTCGGGGTCAACCGAGATCCTGGTGGATGGCGGTGGCACACTTGCGTATATGGCTCCCGAGCGCCTCCTCTCCGTCGCCGATCCGACAAAGCTCCCGGAACGCTCCAGACCGGCTGACCGCCACCGCGCTGATATCTATTCGCTCGGGGTCGTTCTTTTAGAGATGCAGACAGGCCGATCTCCCGACCTCTCGTCGCATCGGGCGCTCTCGATGCCGGAACTCGCATCGGTATATGCGTCGTCGCGCATTCAGGGAGGCGAGGCCCTGATCCGCGAAGCCCACCGACCCGTTCCCGGGTCGCTCCGAGCGATCCTCGCGCGTTGCCTGGCCCCCGACCCCGCCGACCGCTACCGCCGCGCCTCAGAGCTTGCCGAGGATCTCGATGCCTGGCGACAAGATCATCCCCTGGTTCACGCTCGAGAACACAATCCCACCCAAGGGATACTCCGCTGGGTCCGCCGCCGAAAACTCGTCGTTTCGATAATCCTCGTGGGGATTTTCGTAGCGGCGGCGACCGGTGGGTTGATCTGGTGGAGGAATATCGAGCCCCGTCGCTTAAAAGCGGATATTGTCTATGAGCAAGTCGTTGAGGATGGCGCGTTTCGCGACAGAAGAACGGGAAGCGGATGGGTCAAGTTCAAGGGCGATCCGGTTGTAATCGCGAAGAGACACCTTGAACATTACGGTGTACTCGACTCTCCGAACTGGCGCGAGCGAGAAGAGTACATCGCGTTGGATTCGACCGAACGTGATGAACTAGAGGCCTGGCTCTTGGAGCAATCCCTTCGCTACGCTCACGCGCTGGGAGCACGTCCTGAAGCCGACTCCGTAAAACGCGCGTTGGCGTTTCTTCATGTCATCGCGAATTCAGCATTGTATGGACCGTTGGTTTCCGAATACGAATCACTTCGTCAGAAAGATGGAGGCACTTCCGCCGCTGCTCTCAGCACCATCTCGAGTCCGTCCGATAGGCCACCCAAAGGTTGGATTGAAGAGTATCTTCGGGGCGTTGAGGCCGAACTTGCTTCCAAGGACGACGAAGCGGTTGCCCTTCACGAACAAGCGAATGAACACGATGCCAAGGCGGCTGGACATTATAAAAGGGTTCTTCACGAACATCCTCACTCGTTCTGGGGCAACTATCGCTTTGCGTGCGTCGCTTTTTCCAGGGCTCAGAAAGCAGGCGGGAAGCTTGCCTATCTCTATCAGCAAGATGCTGTCAATGCCATGGGATTGTGCGTCCGAATGCGCCCCAAAATATCCGCTCTGCACAATCAGTACGCTGGCTGCCTTTACAATCTCGGCATCAAGGCGGAAATCGATGGGACAGCCGGTGAGGCGTCCACCCACTTCCTCGCTGCATCCGAAGAGTATGACAGAGCCGAGAAACTCGACCCCGACCACGCGGAGACCTACTTGTCGCGAGCTTTCCTTCGTATCGAACTTGGTCAGATTGGCGACTATTCTGAAGACATGAAGCGATATGAAATTCTGACGGGGCAGACCCAGACCAATGATTCTGACACGATAAGAGCCCGGTTGCAGTTGGCTAACAGGCTCTTTGCAAAGCATCATGACAAGCTTGCTTTGAGCGAGGTCGAACGAATCATTGCCTTCGACCTGAACAACCTCCAAGCGTATTTCTTACGTGCCCATATTCTTCTTAGTTTAGGGCGTAAAGAATTCAAGCAGGAGTTTGCTTGGGTTGCCAGGCATCCCGACTATGTGAGATCCGTTCGAGAAGGAGGGGAGCAGAATAAAAATCTGATCGCCGCGGGCGAGCAGACGGTAATCATGCTCATCGAGCAAGAGAACACTCGGGAAGCGATCGCCAGAGCACTTCAAGGACGAGAGCTCGCCAAGGCAATTGAATACAGGGAATTCGAGGCCCTGATTGTGCTGGCGCAAGCTTACGTGGCTTCGTGGAAACACGATAAGGCCTATGAATCTCTTGCTATCGAAACCCTGCGAGAGGCTTCCACCATTTCGCCATCTCCTTCTAAGTTCCTGGAGGAGTATGGTGACCCCGTATTTGAGAAATTTCGGAAAAAACACGGCCCCAGATTTTTCCAAACGTCATCAAATAATGAAGCGATCACGATTCCTAAATGATTGTGGAGACGTAGATATTCAGAACATGCTGTCAGCGAGAGCGCAAGAAAGGGGCCGATGCTAGACCAGCCCCGGCCCCTTTCTCATCTTACTAGGAATTACAAAGATTCGATCTCGAACGATTTACTAATTAGACACCGAAGGCTTTAAAGTCATTCATTCCTCTACGCATTCCAGATTCGTTCACGCGGGTCCCACTGGACCGCTCGGCGGCGGCGTCGGCGGCGGGATGTCGATCGCAGGCATCGGGTCGGGCGAAACGCTGGACACCACCGCAACCGCCGCGAGGCTGCCAATCATGGCCGACGGGCTCAGCTTTCGTTCCAGGAACTCAGGCGCATACCGCGGATTTCGTGTGTTTCTCATCTGATTTCATCCAGGTTGTGACAAGTTCGCGACTTTTTTGTTTTTCTTCCCGCTCAGTGACGTCACTACCTAGATCATCAGCGAAAATTCGATCCGTGTTCTCCTAAAATCAGAGCGCGCGGAATCTCGTCCTCAAACGCGCAATCGGTTGAAATCCGATCGCGTCGAGAATTCAGAAACCGGCGAGATCAACGGCGTGTGGAGAGAAGCTTCTTGACCCCACAATCACCGCAACCGCCTGAGCCGGATGAGGAGCCAGTGCCGCAGCCGCCACCCGTCCCGCAGCCGCCCTCGGAACTGCATGTGCCGCAACCTGATTCGGCGGGCTCGGCTTCAATCTCTTCTTCGGCGGGCTCGTCGCGACCGGCGGGCTGGAGCATCACGTCCAGGTCGCATGAGGTCCGGAACGCCGCGAGAAACCCGGCAACGTCGAGCCGGTGCGGACCAAGGTAATGGATCACTGTCCGACGGTCGTCGAGCAAGGGTTCAACGTCGATCATCTCGATCGGCCAGACGCCATCCTCAAACACGCGTTGACAGTCTAAGAACCGGGTGTCACGTTCGAGCCCCGCTTGTCGCCATCGCGCAAGATCGTCCTGGTCGGCGGTGCGAAGAATACGTGTCGCGGCAAGAGAGAACGTGGCGTCCTCGGAACTTCGCGGAACTTCGGCCAGGACCTCGCCAAGCTCGGTCCCGCGATGCGTTCGGACGACGACCGTCGCGCCTCTCTCTAAGGCGTTGCCAGATCCCACGACGAAACGACCAACCTGGCCATTTACGCCATAACGAACTAAATATGAGCGTTCCATGCGATCCTTGCCAAAGATTTCGGACCAGTGGAGTGATTTAAGTGGTGATTTCTTCCGTGATTTTGAATGATTTCCACTCTTAACTCTATCAATCAAAAAGACTTCCTGCAAGGCATCGGCTACCGAGCGCCTTTGCACAAATCGCCATACGCAACAATCCGCAGACTCAGCGTTTTTCCGAGTTCGAGGATCGCTCGCATTCTCGTAGGCTTGGGGAAACCCTATAATCCGTGGGGCGGGTTCGAGGCCCTGACAACATGACCCCATGCAGTCGATCCCCGGGTCCCACGATGGAAGCGAGACAGGATGAGCCGAGCCCGCTGTACTCTCAAGGTTCATGGACTCGACTGTTCCGTCGAGCGCGACATTTTGCACTCGGTCTTCGTTGACCAGGTGGGCGTGACCGGCCTAGGCGTCGACCTGATGCTCGGCACGATGACGTTGGATTACGATCCCGCCGTCACCGGCCCCGACCGCTTGATCCGCCGGATCGCCGACAAAGCGGGAATGCAGGCCTCGCTCCTGGGGCCGGAATCCGCTCCGTTGCCTCAGGAATCTTCCGCGCCCTGGCGTGACCTTCGTCGCTGGGGACCGATCGTCGGTTCAGGCCTGCTTCTACTCGTCGGCATGCTATCCGACTATTTCCGCGGCGGTGACTGGCTATCCCGAACATGCTTCGGCGTGGCGGTCGTGGTCGGAGGATTCGAGCTATTCCCGAAAGCCTTTCGGGGCCTGCGTTCGCTCCGATTCGATATCCATGTCTTGATGGGACTCGCCGCCGCCGGTGCATTGGCTCTGGGACAGTGGGACGAGTCGGCAACCGTCGTCTTTTTGTTCGGGCTCTCCGAGGGCCTGGAAAGCCTCAGTCTTGAAAGAGCGAGGCGTGCCGTCCGGGCCTTACTCGAAGTTGCTCCTCAGACTGCGGAGCTCGTCGGGCCGAATGGCGTGGCAAACGTCGTCTCGGCCAACCAGATTCAACCGGGGGACCGGGTTCGGGTTCGCGCCGGGGAAAGCATTCCCGTGGATGGAAGGGTCGTTCTCGGACGCTCAAGCGTCGATCAAAAGGCGATCACCGGCGAATCGATTCCTGTCACGTGTGAGCCGGGCTCCGAGGTCTTCGCGGGGACGGTGAATGGTGACGGCGCGATCGAGATCGACGCGGCGGGACCACTGGGAGACGCCCTGATCTCGCGCGTGATTGCCCGCGTGCGCGAGGCCCAGGCGGGAAAAGCGCCGGTCGAGAGACGTTTGTCAAAGTTCGCGTCGTGGTATACCCCTGCGGTTGTCGCCGCGGCCCTCGCCGTTATGCTCCTGCCGCCTCTGGTCGCACTTGCATCGGGCCGAGAGACCGCGTGGTTGAGTTGGTTTTCGCGAGGACTTGTCGTGCTCGTCATTTCATGTCCTTGCGCACTTGTGATCGCGACCCCCGTCGCCGTGGTCAGCGCGTTGACATCCGCGGCGCGGCGCGGGGTGTTGGTCAAGGGGGGGCAATACTTGGAAGAAGTCGGCCGCCTTCGTGTGCTCGCGTTCGACAAGACCGGGACGTTAACACGAGGCGAGCCCGCTGTGGTCGAGGTCGTTTCGGAAGAAGGCATGGAAGATGACGACGTGCTGCGAATCGCCGCGGCCCTGGGAGATCGTGGCGGGCATGTACTGGGACGTGCCATCGCACGCCACGCCAGAGAGCAACGCCTTGAAGTGCCGCAGGCCCTCGAATACACCGCCTATCCCGGTCTCGGTGCGCAAGGTCAAGTGGGAGTCGAGCAATACCATATCGGCAGCCACCGCTATATTGATGAATCCGGGCTCTGTCCTCCCGAATTTCACGCGAAACTTGGCCGCGCCGAAGGAAACGTGGGAACGTCCGTCGCGCTCTCGACGCCGTCCGGCCCGATCGGCTGGATTCGACTCGCCGATCAAGCTCGACCCGAGGCCGCTCGCGTCCTTTCCGAGTTGAACGCGCTGGGTGTGCGGACCGTGATGCTGACCGGAGACAACTCCCTCACGGCCGCCGCCATGGCCGAACAACTTGGCATGACCGAACATCGCTCGAACCTTTTACCCGCCGACAAAGTCAACGCCCTGGCCGAACTTGACGCCCGACTCGGCCCGACGGGGATGGTCGGCGATGGTGTGAACGATGCTCCCGCGCTTGCCGCCGCCAGGGTGAGTGTGGCCCTGGGCGGGATGTCGAGCGGAGCGGCGATCGAGTCGGCCGACATCGTGCTGATGGCCGATGATCTGAGCGGACTCCCATGGATCATCCGCCATAGTCGTCGAACTCTGACTTTGATCAAACAGAATATCGCTCTCGCTCTACTTACCAAAGCGATCGTGCTGATCCTCGCGGCGATGGGCATGGCCAACCTCTGGATGGCCATCGGCGCGGACGTGGGAACAAGCCTATTGGTGACGCTCAACGCACTCCGCTTGCTTCGAGGATGAGGTCGCTCTTGATGCTCAACCCGCATAAGGCTCGACCGGTCCTTTGTGGATCGTGGGTGAGCCTTGCTGTTGCAGCGCTGCGATCTCGGTTTCCACCTTGACCACTTGCTCACGATTCAAGAGCACTTCGAGCGTCGTTTCCGCCACAAACGACCCACCGGACGGCAGCGTGACAACCCGACCTCGCTCCTTTTCAAACGGCTTGGGGTTCGGGAAATTTGTGCCCGGCTCAAGGCCTGTCACATAGCCGCTCTTGAGTCCACCGGTATTTTTCCATAAGCTGAACGCGGGCAATTGCGACCGATCGTACCGCAGCACAATCCCCTTTTCGCCCGCGCGATCGCGCAGCATGGCCAGTGTTCGCCCACCGCCAGGTGCTGCGTGTAGGTCGTAGAAGTAGACTTGTTCGGCAAAGCCCGGCTCGGATCCGCCATAGATATCAAAATGGCCGATTCCCTCGGCCGCGCGTGCATTTCTGGGCACTACCGTCTTCGCGGGCGCGAAGAATCTCGCGCCTTCCTCAAGCAGCGGCGGTCCGAAGTTCCAGTGGTAAAGAATCTGCATGTCTTGCGGCGTATCGCTGAGGTTGCGAAACTCGTCACGAACCGTAAGCGCGTTGGAGCCGGGCTTGGTCGAGATCGTCGTCACCATGCGAACCTGCGTCGAAAAGAGCTTCGACTCGTCGACATGCCCCTCAACGCTGATCATCGCATCTGGACCTTCACCGACGTGAACGGCAACGAAATGCGCCGGGATATTAGCGATTTTTCCGTGTAGATTGTAAGTCGTTTTGTCCTCGGTGTAGGGAGCGCCGTTGTTTTCGAGCCCGCAGCGCGCGAGAAGCTCGTCGAACCCTTCGAGCCAGCCAAGACCTCCCCAGTTCAGGAGGTTGACGAATGCCGGGTTGACCGGGCCGTCTTTCACCGGCGAATTCCAGCCCACCGCGACCCCCTGACATCGTCCTTTCCAGAGACCCATTCCCCGCGTGGGAACGACGGCGAAAGAGAACGAACCGTTATCGATCTCGATAAGGTCCACCCCCTCGCGACGCCCGCCGTGAAGCCTCCGTTTCGTGACCGTCCACGGAAGGATCGGGGCTTTGTGAAGGTCGTGCGACTTGAGAGAGAAGCTCTCGACCCAAAGGTCATGTGCGACATCGGTCAGGGTAAACGTAGGCATGGCGCGTTGACTCAACGTTTTTGTTACCGAAAACGACTTGTTGCCTCGTCCTGAATCTTACCCAATTTCGGTTTCGAACGGAGGCGGTGCGCTAAAGACTTGCCTGGAATCCGGGCGATCGCCTCTGGGTAACATTTTTGGTGAGGCAATCCGGCGGGAAGTCTCGTCGTTGCTTATCATTTCCAAGATGACCCCATGCCGATCTGCAAGCGACTGAACGATATTCTCCTGAAGCTGGCGAGAGTCGTTCATACCTCGCTGGCCCGTAAGCCGGGGGACCGTTTCCCGGACGTGAAGGCCCTGGGGGACGAATTCCGTCCGACGCCGCCCTCGTGAAAAGGCGGGCCTGCGCGTCGCCGCACCCGTCGAGGAGATCCGGAAAAATCAGTCGCGGGGCTTGACGTCGGCGGTTCATAAAAGTGTAAGGCAAACCATCAATTCACCCAGCGACCGCCCAAGAACAGCGGTCTCAGGTTCCCGTCCGATTTCTTGCCGTTGTCGCAGTGATCGTCGTAGAGCCGAAACCTTAGGCTAGTGTCGCCAGTGACCGCGTCCAATTGGACGAACTCCTTTGTGCGACCAGTTTCTCTGTATCGGTAGATCCTCCCGTTGGGCGACTTCTCCTCCCAAACACCTTCCGACGCCAAGACCATCGCAAACTCACCCGTATCGTGTACCCACCTCGTGCGGCCATCGGAATTGTCGCGACGAACGACCGAATACCTCCGGCGCGGCCGCGCGTCCGCGTCGATTGCTTGAGTCGTCGCGTCCCCTGTCCTACCGACTTCCTCGCCATAGGGTGGGCCAAGGAACGAAATAATCTCTCGCCGCGAGTCTTCCGGCACACGCATCACGTACATCAGTTGGTCGTCGTGCCCGTGGATGATCACTCTCGCGTCGCGGCTCAGGGATAAGTGGTGTGTGTGCCCAGGGGGGTATTTCAGGTCGAGGAGCCGTGCCGGTGTATCGTAGAAGGTTGTCCCCGCCCGACGCCGCGCACCATAGAGCCAGATCCCGCCGTTGATATCCTGAGTATAGAGAACCGACCCATCGCCTCTGACAGTGACAGGTGCGATATCGCTGTGGCTCCCGATCTTCCTCGCCGGCAAGTTCGTTTGACCGGCGTCGTACGAGCGGCCTTTTCGTTGCACGAGCCAAGGTGGCTCATCGATCTTTTTATACACAACCGTATAAGTGTCATTGGCCGACCAGCGCGTGCCTCCATGTCCATGTACGCCGGGACTGAGACCGAGAATGGGCGAGGCCTTAAGGAAATCATTCCGACGATCGGCTCGGGCCGAAGACATCACGGGTTTCGGTGCATCATCCTGGCCTTGCTCCCAGTTGAGGAACCTCAATTCGCGCTCACCACGCGCGAACGAGGGCGAAAAAAAAAACGTCCCCTCGGAGCCGACCAGAGGCTGGCGCTTCGCCCCATCGAACGGTTTTTCAATAGACGCCCGTCGAGCGATGAATAGGCCTTCGGGAGAGGTCCGCCGGACGACCAGTTCGAGGCTGTCGGATGAAAGGTCGGAGCCAAGCCCGGCGATGGTCTGCCCGCGGCTGTCTCGAAGCAACGTCCAGGTGCCCGCCGTGCCATCAGAGTAGTATTCGACCAATCGAGTCGGAGCTTTAGTTTTCTCTGCTGGGGTAGGCTCGGGGTCGTCTGCGGGCCTAGCGGCCGGGTCGTCCTCTGGCGGAGTTGGATCTTCCTTCGGCTTTGGCTCGACGGCCACCGGCTTGGCTTGCCTTTTCTTCGGGCTTGGTTTGCTTGGAAACAGCGAGGGCCACAACGGGCTTCAAGGTCACCGTCAGCACCTTTTCCTCGCCCCGCCTCAACGTGAACGACTCGGCCACCGTCTCGAAGTCCTTGCCTCTCACCATCAGCTTGTGGTCGCTCCCGGCCTTGACCCGGACCTTCTCATCGGAAGTTCGGAGCGTCACCTCGTCGCCATCAACGGTGATCTTGACCTTGGCGTTCGGGTCGCTAAGGGCGATCTGATTCGTGCCGTTGTCGGTCTGGATAAAGAGAATGACTCCCAGAACAACCGAGAGGAGCGCCCCGGCTCCGGCAACGATCAATCGGCGATGATTGCGGCGCGGAGGCTTGCGAGACCGCAGGGAATTCTCGGCCGATCGCTCGATCTTGATGAAGGGTCCGTCGTCGTCTTGGAGAATAGGTTCTTCGACGGAAGCAGGCTCGGCGGACGGGACGGAAAGGCCAACGCTCTCTGAATCCAGAAATTCACCGAGCGCCGTCGCGAATTCATTCATCGTCGCGAACCGGTCCTCGATCCGCTTGGCCATCGCCTTGAGGCAGACCGCCTCCAGCCCACGATCCAGTTCGGGCCGATGCGAGGACGGGGCAGGAGGCTCCATCAAGGCGATCAGGCCCATGACCAATCCGGGCGGGCCTTCAAAAGGGAGGCGGCGGGTCAGCAATTCGTAGAGAATCACGCCCAGGCTGTAAACATCGGTGCCGACGCCCATGGCGTCGATGTCGCCACGGACCTGCTCAGGAGCCATGATAAGAGGGAGTGCCGAGGACGGCACCTGTGTTGGTCAGGCGAGACTCCGCGGCGGTCTGCTCGCGACGTGCGAGGCCGAAGTCCATGATCACCAAATCGCGGCCCTCGCAGACCATCACGTTGGCACGCTTCAGGTCGCGGTGGATGACCCCATGACGGTGGGCCTCGGCCAAGGCCAGCGCGAGCTTGCGGACAATCACCGCCGCCTCGCGTGGTGAAAGGGGGTGAGACGTGTGGATCATCTCCGACAGGGGCTTGCCCGTGAGGAAGGGCATCGTGAGGTAGGGAACGCCGTCGATCTCGCCGACGTCGTAAATCGGGCAAAGGTTGGGGTGATCGAAAGTCGCGGCGGCCTTCGCCTCACGATAGAAGCGGTCGAGGACCGTCGTGCCGACTTGGGGGCCGAAGTGGGGGACCTTGAGCGCGACGTCGCGATCGAGCTGCGTGTCGAAAGCCAGTAGACCGCGCCCATGCCGCCTTGGCCGATCGCCTCCTTGATCCGGTAGCGACCGAATTGCGCCGGTATCGATCGTCTCGCCATCCGAGGGGAGGGAGTTGCCACGAACGAAGGTGTACCACCCTGCGATCCCTCGGGCACGACGCTATACGCGTTGACCCTCGAGCCCTCAATACTGAGGGATGCGGATGGAGAGACTGACCCAGACCCTTGCATCGGGAACTTCTTACCGCATTTCTTGCACCGACCAATGCGTCCGATCACGTCGCCCGCGACCGCGAACGAGGTCTTGCACTCAGGGTTGGGGCAGACGACCTTGACCAGCATGGGGCGCGCCCTCCGGGGGTTGGAGGAGGTCGGCAACATGGCCGAGACCCAATGTGATCATCCGACAAATCCGAATGCAAGACAAGTCTTTTCTATTCGAAACCCAGGGCCGATTCGAAAAAATCGCGACTCGTTGGGATAATGGCATCGCTGAGAATTCAATTTAATCCCCGCCGATGTGATTGATGATCCAAACAGGGGACGCGGTCGTCGATTCCAATCGCCGGATCTGGCTTCCGGGAGAAGTACAGGTGACGGGTCCGCGGCGAGCCGGCGAACCCATCAGCGATGCGATTATCGTTCAGCGTTGGGGTATCTTTATCCAAACTCGCAACCGTGCCGTTTCGGCAAGCACCCGTCAATCCTTGGCGGGGTGAAATCGGGATGCCTCCGGTCCACCTTCGGCTAGTAGGATTCCGCGAAGCAGTCGATCGACCAACTGACGATCATCCCCCAGTAGAGCAGTGTCAGCCCGAGCGTCCGCATCGTCCGTCTCCTCTTGGTTTCGCAACAAAGAGTTTCATTCAACAGCCTTCGCGGCCTTGATCAGAGCGTCCGTGGAATGACGGTCGCGGTAGCCTTCGAGGAAAAGCTTCGCTCGGATCACACCCTTGGAATCGACGATGAACGTCCCCGGGAAGGGAACACCCTCAGCCTTGCCCTTCGCCGCGGGGTTGAGGATATTGTATTCCTCAATGACCTTACTCTCGGGATCGGACAGGAGGGGGAAGCGGATCTTCGCCGTGTCGGAGAATTTCTTGAGGATGCCGGGCGAATCGTAGCTGACTCCGACGACCTGGACGCCCGCCTCATCGATCGACTTGAGGTCACGTTGCAACTGGACCAGTTGCGTGCGGCAGAATGGTCACCAGTCCGCCGAACGGTAAAAGACCAGCGCGACTTTGCCCTTCTTGAGCAAGTCATCCAGCGAGCGATCCTTGCCCTCCTGGTCCTTGAGGGTGAACCTCGGAGCCTTGGAACCAACCTTCAGGCCGGTCAGCCCGTCAGCGGCTGGCGTACCTTTCTCCTGAGCTTGAAGTCCAGGCGTGAAAAGCAACGAGACGCTCGACGCGAGGGCGAGTGAGCTAAGCATAAGTCGCATACAGAAGCCTTCCTTTCTTTGACTGAGGATTCGCACGTGGAGGTCGATGAAGATGAAACCTTCACGGTCACACCCTTGCACCCCGATCCTAATCTCGCAGTGCCGCCGTAACAATGCGTCAGGATCACGATCGGTTCGAACGAACGGAATACAGGAAGAGCCCAGACCTTTAGCTAACGGGACATTCACGAAAGGACGTGCGTTATGTCTGAACACAAAGCTACCATCGAATGGAAGCGGGAGACGCTCGACTTCGGTTATCAGACCTACAACCGAGACCATGACTGGTCTTTCGATGGGGGACTGCGGGTGAGGGCGTCGGCGGCTCCCGCCTACCTTGGCAACGAATCCCGCGTCGATCCGGAGGAAGCGTTTGTCGCCAGCCTCTCAAGCTGCCACATGCTCACTTTTCTCGCGATCGCCGCAAGGAAAAAAATGGTGGTGGATCGCTACGTGGATCAGGCCGTCGGCATCCTCGATAAAGACGCCGAGGGTCGGCTGGCCATCGTTCGGGTGACATTACGCCCCGAGGTCGTCTTTAGCGGCGAAAAGTCGCCCAGCACCGAAGAAGTCCAACTCCTCCACGAACAGGCCCATCATGCCTGCTTCATCGCCAACTCGGTGAAAACAGAGGTCGTTATCGAGCCTTCATGAATCCCCGTTAACCGAGAAGACTTGTCAGAGTGGGATTGACGGCGTTTTCGAAACTGGTAGGACCAGACTCCACGTACCCGCGATCGACATTCTTGCATGCAAGCTTGAGAGAGCAATGGCTCAGGACGAGTCGAAAACGTCGAGAATGACGACCCGTCGCGCCACCGGTTCGCGACGATTGTCACTCGGTCTGCTTGGAATGTGCGTTTTCGCCTTCCTGATCGAACGGCGGGTGGACAATCATGGTCTTGACCTTTCGACCGTACCGCTTCTGAACGCCCGATATGCCGCAGCCAGGGCCTCGCGGATCGAACTCAATGGCAAGGTCGTTTTTCTAGGAGACAGCCAGGTCAAATCGGGAATGACCCACGCGAATTCGAGTCGCGTTCCGGCCGCGCAGCAGTCAACCTCGCGATCTCCGGTTCACCGCCCCCCGCCTCTTATTTTCTCTTGCGACGCATCCTCGATCGCGGTGCGAGACCCTCG
>JAYVYS010000211.1:0-4882 GCA_043784005.1 Isosphaeraceae bacterium | reverse complement strand
GCTCCGCAGCACACCTGGCCGCGCGGAATCACGACCTCGCAGCCATTTTGCTGCAAAACTCGCGCGGTGGCCGCGTTGGTTTCAGGGAAAAGGGCATCGGCCACGCAGCCGAGAAAGAGGGCGACACGGGCACGCTTGGGGCCGATCGCGGGCAACACTTCCGGCAAATGACTCCCCGCGCGATCGAGCTTGGGAAGCATCGCCTGAAGTCGCTTCAGCGTCGAGGGAAGGAACCGGGTGAGGCCGACGTTTTCCGCCAGGTCGATCAGGCCGAGCTTTTGCAACAATCGCGCAGGAGCAAGCGCGAGCTTGACCCGCCCGGAATGGGGAAAAAGATGATGAAGGATCAGGCGTTCAATCAACCCCGCCCGTTCGGCGGCAGGTTTAGCGCGCTGGATGGCGATCTTGAAGGGCTCGATGATCCTGCCGTACTGGACACCGGATGGACAGGCGGTTTCACAGGCGCGGCAGTCGAGACAAAGGTCAAGGTGATGGCGGACCTCGGCGCTCAGCCCGATCCGACCATCCGCCACGGCACGCATCAGATAAATACGTCCGCGAGGACTGTCATTCTCATCCGACGTTTCGACATACGTGGGACAGCTCGCCGTGCAAAGCCCGCAATGAACACAGTCTTGATAGCGGCGATAATCAATTTTTTGAGAGAGCCAATCGAGATCGACGGCGCTATTTAATTCGAGTTTCGACATATCCAAGGATTCCTGGTGGGAAGCGCTGCGCTCACCCACGCGACGTCATTGTGTCCGCCTTCAGATCTTACCCACGAATCGCCCTGGATTCATCATCGCGATCGGGTCAAAGGCGTGCTTGATTTTCTCGGAGACGCTCCAATCGGGCCGAGGTTCTCCCCAGACTCTGAGGCGCGTTTTCCAAGCCGTCGGGCAATGCGGAAGCACGAGATTGCCCCCATCCTTCACCGCGACGAGCCGATATCGATCAATTTCGACGGCGAGCGGTTCAAGCTCCATCGTCTCGATCAAATGAGCCCGGACAATCCCGTTGCCCGCGTGAGACTGAATCGCCCAGCGTTCGGGGCTGAGCATGCCCGCAAACCGCGAGACCGTCGACGGACGCACGTTTGCCATGAACATGACCGGACCAATCGCCGAGGCCTGAATGCCGGTCAGGGCCGACCAGATCGGTTCGGCGTTCGTTCCTTCGTGAACGGTCAAATCGTGATCATTGAAGTCGCAACGGAGCTGCTCCACTTGCCAGGTCACGCTTGCGGCATTGTCTTCAAACCCCACAAGCAAGACCCAACGCTCCGCCGGCAAACCGAGATCGACACCCAAGAATCGCGACGCCGAGGGATTGAGCACTTCCACAGCGATGGGTCGGGTGGTTGACGTGTTGAGGGCGTCGAGTGCCAGGCCGAGCCTGTCGGCACTTTTGAACGCGATGCAGACGATCGCGGAGGCTTCCGGCTTGGGACGGACCTTCAAGGTCACCTCGACGATAATACCAAGCGTTCCCAACGAGCCGGTCAGGAGCCTGGGAAAGTCGTAGCCCGCCACGTTCTTGACCACCCGTCCGCCCCCGCGAACGAGAGCGCCGTCGGAGGTTACAAAGCCGACGCCCAGGATCTGATCGCGTGGCCGCCCCGCGCCGAATCTTCGGGGTCCGCTGGTATTTGTGGCGAAGATCGCGCCGATGGTCGTTTTCTCGGGTTCCGGGGCCTCGATCAAGAGCCTTTGATTCTCAGTCGCGAGGACGTCACGCAACGCCGCGAGTGTGATGCCAGCTTCGACGGTCACGGTCATGTCGGCCGCCGGATAGTCGACCACACGACAAAGCGATCGGGTGTCGATCGCGACACCGGGTTGACGGGGAGTTCCGCCATAGTCGAGTGCCGTCCCGCCCCCCTGCGGATAGATCGCCAGGCCCTGACTTACCCGATCGGTCACCATTTGGCGAAGTGCCTCGATGCTCTCGGGTCGGTCGGTCGCGGTGGCGGGTCGGCCATCTCCGAGGTAGCCGCCTTGAAACGTTTCGGGCCAGGTCAACGCGGCGACTCCGGGCGTGATTTGTGCTGAGTTTGGCTGCCGGATGTCCCCGGATAATACCGAATGTCCTGCCCGGAGAGGATACGCTCGACGGCTTCCTGCACGGCGCGGAGCATATCGACGGTCCAGACGTCGAATGTGCCGGGCCAGGCGTCGGTGTGCAAGATCTGGGACTCGAAGGCCAGCCGGTGCAGGGCGAAAGTCAGGCCTCGACCCATCGTGGGTGAACCTTGATACTCGCGTTCGATCTGGTGGAGGGCCTGGGCAAGCTCCGCCACCTCCGCGGGTGGAACCGACTGGCCTCGTCGCAAACAGGGAAGGAAGGTGCTGGGGTCGTCTCCAAGTTGGCCCGCGTGGCGGAGTACGACCTGCTCGGCAACGCTCAGCGTCGGAGGCTCGGGCCGCAGATTTTCGAGTTTGAGCGGTCTTGGAATCGGCAACGTGGGCGGGGCGTTCACCTGAGGATCGAAGGTCGCGAAGAGGCCTGCTCCGGGCAGCGCGGGATCGGGTTCAAGAAACTGGATTTCGTAGGGAGCGACCGGCGGAGATTCGCGCGCCGACGGGTGATGTGTTCGCGACCCGGCGAGGTTGGCCGAGCTGAGGTCGGCGAGATAATCGGGGTCGTCGGCGATTTCTCGAAGCCCCGCGAGCGTCCCGCGCTTGGCCTCGACTTCCGCCACATGTTCGCGGATTCGCTCGGAGTCAATCGCGCGGGTCAAGAGGTCGGTGCAATAGTCCTGGATCGTCGCGAATCCAAAGCGTTGGGCCTGGGCCTCAGCCTCATCCAGGACCTTCCACGATACGTAGTGGGAGAGGCGCTGGACTTCATCATTCGTATCGGGCATCTTCTCCTCGCCCGTCCGATAAAGGCCGGGCATTCGACGCCATCGCGAGTATTCAGGACGCTTGGCCACGGCGACTCCACTCTCGAAGCGGACGATTTCATCAAACTTCGAACCGCGGCGCGGCCCGCATACCTTTTATCATACACCCACGATTCAAGCAGGCGCGCGATGACCGGGACTCTTTCGTTCAATGCAACCGCCGCCGATCGGGATCATCTTGCCTGGACTACAAAGACCATCCGGATTGAACGTATTCCGCAAGGCCACCATGGCGGCGAGGTCTTGAGGGGAAAAGAGTTTAGGCATAAATTCCATCTTCTCGACGCCGATCCCGTGCTCTCCCGTGACGCTTCCTCCCACACGAATGCACTCTTCAAGAATCTCGTGGCTGGCCTTCAACACGGCGGCGACTTGCGCAGCATCGCGTTCGTCGAAGAGGAGGATCGGGTGGATGTTGCCGTCCCCCGCGTGAAAGACATTCGCGATTCTGAGGTTGTGTCGCGCACCGACAGCCGTGATAAACCGAAGGATGTGCGGAAGCTTGGTCCGGGGAACGACGCCGTCCTGAGTGCAGAACGTCGGACTGAGCCGCCCGATGGCTCCGAACGCGGATTTCCGACTCTTCCAGATCGCGACATATTCCGGCTCTTTTCGAGTTCGCCAGGCGATCGACTTCTGAACGGAGCCTCCGTGAGCTTGCACGATTTCCGAGATCGCCTGCGCCTCCTGGTCGAGTCCCGCGTCGAGGCCGTCCACTTCGATGATGAGAACGGCACCCGCCTCCGTGGGAAATCCAAACCCGAAGGCCTGTTCGACCGCACGGATCATCAGATTGTCGAGCATCTCGAGCGCAGCCGGAACGATTCCCGCGGCGATGATGCCGCTCACCGTCTCGGTGGCCGCGTCGACGCCGTCAAAGACGCCCAGCAACGTCCGCCCCGATTCCGGATCGCGGCTCAGGCCGACCGTGATTTTGGTCGCGATCCCGAACGTCCCCTCGTGCCCCACGATCACGCCGGGTAAGTCGTAACCCGGATTGTCTTCCGTCGCCCCGCCGGTCTCGACGACGGACCCGTCAGGGAGGACAAGCTCGACGCCTCGGACGAAGTTAACCGTCACGCCGTACTTTAACGTATGGGGTCCGCCGGAATTCGTCGCGACGTTGCCTCCGACGGTACAAGCCGTCTGGCTCGACGGATCGGGTGCGTAATGAAACCCGGTATTTCCCAAGGCCCGCGTCAACCAGACGTTTACCACACCGGGCTCGACAACGGCATAGCGATCGCGCGTGTTGACCTCAAGAATTCGCTTCATTCGCGTCATGCAGATCATGACGCCGCCGCCTACCGCGAGTGTCCCCCCGGCGAGG
Organism: Isosphaeraceae bacterium; assembly: GCA_043784005.1. Classification (GTDB taxonomy): domain Bacteria; phylum Planctomycetota; class Planctomycetia; order Isosphaerales; family Isosphaeraceae; genus JAYUFP01. The sequence goes on along the minus strand of JAYVYS010000211.1, from coordinate 644 downwards.
CTGGTGCCGGCTCCTCGGGGCACGAACGGAACGTCGTTTCGTCGGCACGCCTTGACCACCTCGACAACCTGAGCCGTCGTTGTGGGAAAGACGACGACATCGGGGACTTTTTTATCAATGACATAGCCGTCGCACTCGTAGACCACGAGTTCGTCGTGGTGGGAGAGGACGTTCTCCGCCCCGACCGCCGCGGTCAAATCGGTCAGCAAACGTGACGTGAGTGAGGTTGCAACAGCCATCGTGCAAGAGGCTCGGGACCAAGCGAGGCGACACACGCCGGGTCCTAGCCCCGCGCGACAACTGACTCTAGCACGGAGCGGCAAAAGTCGCCACCTCGGAGGTTGTCGGTACGCCTCAGCCCGCCTTGCCGGATCGGGCGATCTCGGGTAGGTTCCGGACCTTGACATGATGGAACGTTCTCCGAAGGAGGCAGGCATGGAAGCCAGCGTCCGGAAGAGCGCCGCGCCCTTGAAGCGGCCTTCTGACATTTTGTCCTCACTCGCGGGCCTCAGGGTCGCGCTCGTGCATGATTGGCTCACGGGGATGCGCGGCGGAGAGAAGTGTCTGGAGGTCCTTTGCCGGGCCTTTCCCGACGCGACCCTGTTCACCCTGATCCATCACCAAGGCGTCTTGAGCCCGGCGAT
>JAYVYS010000210.1:0-3120 GCA_043784005.1 Isosphaeraceae bacterium | reverse complement strand
CACGAAGCGCGCATCCCGGGGACCATGATCAGAACGAGCACCGTGAAGATCCAGGCGACGATCACAACTTCACCGAACGTGACCGCTCGCTTGGCGGCACGGGGTTGGGCGGGCAATTCAGCGCGCGGCGGATCGTACGGGTTGAACTTGGCCGGTGGCATGTCGATTGATCCCTCGGAATGGTCAGCCCGTACCTACCAGCCTTGCCGCCGCCGCTTCCGCAGGCGCGGGGACGGATTCGATCAGATGAGCAACGACCTTGTCGGGGTCGATCCCTTCGGCTTCGGCGTGGAAGGTCGTGACGATCCGGTGTCGCAAAACGGGCCTTGCGACATGGCGGATGTCTGCGATTCCCGCGTGGAACCGGCCGTTTAGCACGGCTAACGCCTTCGCCGCCAGGATCAACGATTGTCCCGCGCGCGGGCCGGCTCCCCATGAGACGCATTTTTTGATCGTCGGCGTGGCCTCGGGCTGATCGGGTCTGCTGGCGCGGACGAGGTCGCGGGCGTAGATGAAAACGTGGTCGGGGACCGGCACGCGGCGGACCAGATGTTGAAGCGCCAGGATCTGTTCACCCGATAGCGATGCCGTGATCTCGGCGGGCTCGTCGCCCGTGGTGCGGCGGAGAATCTCCAACTCTTCGGCGGGGGTTGGATAGGGGACGCGGACGTTGAGCATGAACCGGTCGAGCTGGGCCTCGGGCAAGGGGTACGTCCCTTCCTGCTCGATCGGATTCTGAGTGGCGAGGACAAAGAACGGGTCGGGCAGGATGTAGGTTGTGCCTCCCGCCGTGACGTGGCGTTCTTGCATGGCCTCAAGGAGCGCGGCCTGCGTTTTTGGAGGAGTCCGGTTGATCTCGTCGGCGAGGATCACATTCGCGAACACGGGGCCGTGGATGAATGCGAACTTGCGGCGGCCGGTCTCCGGGTCGTCTTGAAGGATGTCGGTGCCGGTGATGTCCGAGGGCATCATGTCGGGGGTGAACTGGATGCGGCGAAACGAGAGGTTGAGGATCTTCGCGAGGGTGCTGACGAGTAGCGTTTTGGCCAGGCCCGGCACGCCGACAAGCAGCACGTGGCCGCGCGCGAAGAGGCCGGTGAGAAGCTGTTCGACGACGTCGTCCTGGCCGATGATGACCTTGGCGATTTCGGTGCGAAGGGTCTTGTAAACCGCCGCCAGTTCGGCGACGGCCGCGACTTCATCGCTGGGGACGGGCTTGGCCATGCGAGGGATCTCGGATGTTGAGGAATAGTCGTGGTGTGCGGATCTTTTTATTCGAGGACGTTAAGCATGATGATTGCGGTTTTTGTAGGCGTGCGGCATGGCGATGAAGCGGTCGATGCCGGGGTCGTAGGCGTCGAGTTGGCCGTGTTCAAGCTCGAAGACCCAACCGTGGAGTGAGAGTTTGCCCGCGGCCAGACGTTCGGAGACGCACGGAATCTTGTTGAGGTTTTCGAGCTGAACCAGGACATTTTCGCGGGTCGCGGCGTCGAGCAGGGCCTGGCCTTCGAGGTGGCCGTATTTTTTCTCCACCGCAGTAAGGGTGGACTCGGCGTTCTTGAGCCAGGCTGTGACGGCGGGCATGCCTTGCGTGGAGCCCGGGTCAAGAAGCGCCTTCATGGCACCACATTGCGAATGCCCACAGATGATGATGTGCTTGACTCCGAGAGCGACGACCGCGTATTCGACGACCGCTTCGGCCTCGTGCTCGCCCCTTCCCGGCGGGGGGACAATATTGCCGATGCTTCGGTCCATGAACACGTCGCCGGCGTCCATGCAGGTGAACTCCAGCGGTTGCACTCGTGAATCCGAACACGTAATGATCATGAATTCGGGATTCTGCCCCTCGTGAAGTTTGGCGTAAAGCCGACGCTTTTGTGGGAAGATGTGAGAGTGAAATCGGCGGTAGCCGTCGAGGAGTCGCTGCATGGGAAAGAGTCCGTTTGCGTTTTTTGGGGACGGTCAACAGCTCGTGGAAGGATTGCGAAACGGTAGGGTCCGCTGTACGGGTCAATTGGCATTGATCCACCAATCTTCCGCGGCTCACCTATGGATCGCGAACTGATCGAGCACCTTGCCATCCTGAGAAACCTGGCGGATGGTCAGGGAGCCTGGGGTCACTTCGGCCACGGTCAACGAGTGGACGCCAGAGACGAACTTTTCGGTGAACGTCTGCCAGGAGGCTGGGTCGTCCTCTTGCTCCGTATTGTACAGCCGCGCTCCTCCCGCCCCCGTGACGACGTAAATCACGCCGTCGGGGTTTGTCCGAGTGATTCCATCATACTTTGTGTCGAGGGTCCACACGCCATTCAGCTTGCCACTGGGACCAAAGGGTTTGCCGGGTGGGGCATCTGGCTCAGGAGGGCCGGCGACGAATTTCAAAGGCTTGCTGCGCTGATAGTTATGAACATGCCCGCAAAAGACCACATCCACCTTCCCCGCTTCGAACACAGGGGCCAGCACTCGCATTCGCTGGTCTTCGCGGTGGGCCTTCGAGGAGTGGAACGGGGGATGGTGCATCGCCACGAGCCGCCATTTGGCGGATTGAGCGCCGGCAAGATCGGCATCGAGCCAGGCCTTCGCGGCGGGGTCGGTCCAGTCGGTATAGGGGTTGGCGTCGATGACGGTCCAGTGGACGTCTCCGCGGTCGAACGAGAAGCTCGACATCCTGGGATAGGCGGATCCCGCCGCTTCCAGAAAGGCCGACTTCCGCACGTCGAGCCCGGTGGCGACCGCCGCCACCGTCGAGCTTGTCGATGAGGCGGGTCCGTTCAATGGTTGCGACCACTCATAAAAATAGGCGAGGCCATCGGGAAACTTATCGAGATCGCGCACGGTAAGGTCGTGGTTGCCGGGAGCGGCGTAAAAGACGGTCGAACGAAGCAGGGGGGCACCTGTGCTGCCTGAAGTCACATCGCTGTTATAGATCGGGAAGAAACGGGCGAGATATTCGGAGTCTCGCCCTCGCATGTAAACAATATCACCCGTGATCATCACGTAATCAGGATGGGCTTTGTAAACTTGTTCGGCGACCGCGGCTTGATCGCGCGTGCCAGCCGCGACATCGCCGAAGACGACGAACCGCTCGGGCGTTCCTGATGGCGCGGGCGCGGCGGAATG
>JAYVYS010000209.1:0-2675 GCA_043784005.1 Isosphaeraceae bacterium | reverse complement strand
GCGTGGCGTCGTAGCGGCCAGTGAACTCAACGCTATGGCCGTTCTGTCGCATGTTGAAGGCGAGCCAGTCGTCATCATGAAACCACTTCGCCGACCCTTGTGCGCCGTTGGGATGGAACGTCATCAGATGCGTGCCGCCATCGCCTTTTCGAAGGCCCCGCGCCATCGCCCGGATCACGGCCTTTTGCCCGTCGTTCTCGACGTTGCGGTCTCCTCCCAGAATCCAGATGAGGCTTTTGTCTTTGTAGCGTTTCCCCAGCCATTCGCCGTAAATCTCGGCGTTTCGCTCGTTGAAGAGCGGCTTGCCGTCGCGGGTCGGGTCATGCCAGTAGCGTCCCCAGGTGGGTAAAAACCCGACCACCAGCCCAAGCGAGTTCGCCTTGTTCACCACGAAATCGACGTGATCCCAGTAGTCATTATCCAATCCTTCCTTGGTAGCGGGGCGAGCGGGATCAAGGTCGATCAGCGGCAGATATCCATAAGCGTTGGGGACGCTGTGACCATCAAATTCGGCGATGGCCACACACTGAATCACGGTGAAACCTTTGGAGGCACGGTCGCGCAGATAGTGCTCGGCATCCTCTCGATTCGAGCGATGGAACAACTCCCAGACCGTGTCTCCCAGATAGAAAAAGGGTTGGCCATCGCCGTCGAGAAGAAACCGGCCGTTTGTACTGACCTTCACCGGCGGCTTGGCACGCCCCCCGGCGCTTTCCTGAGCCATGACCGTCGACGCCTGCGCGTGAAGCAACGAAAGGAACAGGCCGAGAAACGTGGCCCATTGGTGAAACAGCGGCATGGATCTCACTCCAGGAGAGGTTGGAGCCTGTCAATTCGACGACCGAGCCAACGGCACCGCGAAGAAATAAGTTGAGCAAAGGCAGCGAGAAAGCGAGACGATCTATCGGTCGATCAAGGGTGCCACGGGTCGTACTCGCCCCGTGCCCCGAAAGCCTCTGCCGTACCGCACGGGTTCGGAGTACCGCACGGGTTCGGAGTACCGAACTGCGTGGCACCCACCCGCGAACAGGAATTTGCCCAAGTGATTATTTCGCGAATCCTAACGGCTTCCAGGCCGCACGGCTGCCATCCATGGCACATTGATATTTCAAGCACTCGACGATATGAGGAGATGTCCCGTCGGCCGCCACGACCCAGACCGGTCGCTTGTCACCGGGCTTCTGAGCGTAAACCGCTTTGACGCGTTCAGGATCGCGCCAGTAGGCTTCATCCGTGTGTCGGAACGAAATCCAACGTCCATCGGGCGACCACGCCGCGGGGGTACTCACGCCACCCAGCCGCGTGAGCTGTCGAGGTGTCGACTTGCCGTCGGCATCGACGACGAAGAGTTCCAGCCCTTCGTCGACCTTGAACGCATAGACGATTCGGCGGCCATCGGGAGACCAGTCGGGGAAGACCGCACCCCAGGAGTTCGCTTGTTTGACCACCTGGCGACGATTCGCGCCGTCGGCGTCCATGACGAAAACGGTCACGCCGCCGGGTGCTTCTCCCGTGAAGGCGATCCGTTTGCCGTCGGCAGAAAAGACCGGATCATGGCCGGGGCCAAGGATCTTGAGGCCCGTTCCATCAGGGTGAACGCTGGCGATCTCGGCGTGTTCGGCGTGCCGGCCGAAGACGATCTGATCGCCCACCCAGCTTGGCATATAAGCAACGGCAGGCGCTTTCAAATCCGTCAGGCGGCGGACGTCCGAGCCGTCGATTTTGGCAACGTAGAGGTTATAAGTTCCGTCGCGGTCGGAAGTAAACGCAAACTCGCGACCATCGGGTGACCAGCACGGATAGCGATCTTCCGAGCGAGGACTGCGCGTCAAGTTGGTCGCATCGCCGCTGTTGGGATCGACCCGGAAGATCTCGGTGTCGCCGGTTCGGACCGAGGTGACAAGGAACTGATGATCCTTCAACCCATCGTCATTTTTCAAATACGCAAATAGGACAATGGTTATGAGCCGCAGAAGCATGCCACCGCTCCCTTTCCAATCGCGTTCTCAACAGTATCGCTCCAGAAAGGAAGATAACGGTTGGGCGACGAAAAGGCACGAGGCGGCTTTTTTAGGAATCCGTCCTTGGGTGTGCGAGAGTTAAATAGCTCCCCGCAACGGGGAAAGTGGCCGTGGGGCAGGCATTCCTGCCTGCCTGAATTCGGCCCTTGCAGGCAGGAATGCCTGCACCACTTCATCTCTTTCTGACTTTCCTTGTGATGAGGAGTTATTTAAGTCCCGCTTTGAAACGACCGAGCAAGCGCCGTCACACTTCAGAAAAACGAAGTGACAACCTCAGTTTTGCGGCCTCCTTGAGGCCATGTGTTCCTCCATTTTACGAATCCCGACCACTCCCACGCCCGCCTGCGCCGCCTGGACTCCCATGTATTTCAGGCCGCGTTGGGGAGGGATTCGGAGGACGAATTCCTCCCCGTTTTTCAAGAGTCGAACCGGACTCCAGGTGCTCAGCCGCAGGCCGGCTTTCGCGCAAAGGGGGCGGGCCATGTCGGTCAGCTCAACCACGGAAAGATGAGGAAGGGCCTGGGGAAGCCGCTGGAGCACTTTGTAGGTTCCGCCCGCGGTCCGAACGACCCACCAGCGAGAGAGTCGTTCGGTTGCCACTTCCACGCCTTCGGCGACTCCTCGCTTGGCGGCGGCGCGCGCGGCGGAGGCGGT
>JAYVYS010000208.1:0-7143 GCA_043784005.1 Isosphaeraceae bacterium | reverse complement strand
TCGCGAGTCGGCCGGTAACCGATCAGGCGATGGATCTTCGTCAAGTCGGGAACGCGCCTGCGCATATCTTCAAAGCCTGCGGTATAGGCTTCATTATAGGGGATTTTCCGGATGGGACTCCGGTTACCCGTCAGCGTGCGGATTCGCTCGGCCAGCGCGAGGATCGAAATCTCGTGTTCGTTGCCGACATTGAAGACCTGCCCGGTCGCCTCGGGATTCCCCGCCAGGCGAACGAGGGCGCCGACGACATCGAGCACATGCGCGAAGCAGCGGGTCTGTTCCCCATCTCCGTAGACCGTGAGGGGTTCTCCCGCCAATCCTTGTGCGATCAACCGAGGGATCACCATGCCATAACGGCCAGTCTGGCGAGGCCCCACCGTATTAAACAAACGGACGACCACCACGGGAAGGCGGGTTTGATACCAATGGGCCAAGGCCAAAAACTCGTCGAGCGCCTTGGCGCACGCATAGGCCCAGCGACGGGTGGTGGTCGGACCCATCACACAATCGTCGCCCTCGGAGAATGGAATTTTTTCGCTTTTTCCGTAGACCTCGCTCGTCGAAGTGAGAAGCACGGGACGACGATATCGGGCGGCGGCGCGGAACACGACGTCGGTGCCGTTGACGATCGTCTCGATCGTCTTCACGGGTTCTTCAACGACGAGCCGCACGCCGACCGCGCTGGCCAGATGGAAAATCGCCTGGCATTCTGTCACGCATCGCTCGACCACAGCCGGCTCGGTGACGCTTGCCACGCGCAGCTCGAAGCCGGGTCGGCCTTCAAGATGCGCGACATTTTCGTAGCGGCCCGTGCTCAGGTCGTCGAGCACAAGCACGGCATGGCCGTCTTCGAGCAGCCGCTCACAGAGGTGGCTGCCGATGAATCCCGACCCGCCCGTGATCAGATAGCGCATGCGTGAAGCCTTCCCCGCTCATTCCATCTCTTCAATCGACACATTCCAGTAGGCCTCGCTCAGGAACCGCGACCAGCTCGCGATCCGGATGGTCGAGGCGTCGTACAACGGTTTCCACATCGGCCGAATGGGAATCTTGCGAAGCTTCATCCCCGCGCGTTCGGGGGTCCGATTCGATTTTCTCGCATTGCAGGCGACGCAGGCCAGAACGCAATTTTCCCAGGTTGTCAAACCGTTCTTTGACCTCGGAATGACGTGGTCGATCGTCAATTCTTCGGTGCCGGGGCGGATCCCACAATACTGGCACGTGTTGTGGTCGCGTTTGAAGACGTTCCGCCTGCTGAAAGTGACCGCGTTTTGTCGAGGCTTATCATGTCGGGTCAACGTCAGGACTTCAGGAACGCGCATCCGAAATCGCACTGTGCGGATAAAGGGCTCCCCCTCGCGAGGGGTGAGCTGCGCCCAGTCGGCCCAAGTGTGGAGGCGATAGTCGTCGGGGTCGACGACATGAGCCGCCTCGTTCCACAAGAGAGTCAAAGAGCGCGCGACGGTCGCGACGCGGACCGGCTGCCAGTTTCGGTTCAAAACCAGCGTCGGACGTTCAAGAACAGCTCCAGAACACACCATGAATCTAAAGCCTCCCGACATACAATGGGCCGGTGACCGGGGGAGTCGAACCCCCTATCGCATGGGCGAACCGCGTGCGTCGACGATCGTCTCATCTCGGCGCGCAATACGTTGCGATCATGATAATAACCGAATCGTCCCACGCGCGTCAGCCTGACGGACCCAAATCCTTCGGCGAAGGTGACCGATCGCGCGTTGATTGTTACGATGCTCGTTCGTCAGAGTCTTCCGCCCCGTGCGGGGTTCAGTGCACGGAAACACGAGGTCGCCACGCCATGAAAGCCGAAGTCATCGCGATCGGAAGTGAACTCGTCAGTGGACAATCGCTCGACACCAATAGCCAATGGATCAGCAAGGGCCTCGCCGCGGTCGGAATCCCCGTCAGTTTTCATACAACCATCGGCGACGACCTTGAAGAGAACATTGCCGCCTTTCGCTTCGCGCTCGACAGGGCGGACCTCATCATCATGAGCGGAGGACTCGGCCCGACCCAGGACGACCTCACGCGCGAAGCCCTTGCCGCCGTCGCCCAGGTTCCCTTGGTCGAAGATCCGGCCTCACTTGATGCCATTCAAAGTATGTTCACCCGACGAAACAGCGTGATGCCCGAGCGTAACAGAGTTCAGGCCTTCCTGCCTGAAGGTGCCGAGGCCCTTTACAATCGCGTGGGCACCGCTCCGGGGGTCTGGATGCGGATCGGCCAATGTATCGTGGCGTGTTTGCCCGGCGTCCCTTATGAAATGAAATTCATGTTCGATGAACAGGTTCTTCCGCGCCTTCGAACGCTCGGGATCGCCAATCGCGTGATCGCTCAGCGCAAGATCAATCTGTTCGGCAAGGGGGAATCCGAGATCGAGGCGGAAGCGCTTGACCTGACCGCGCGCGGTCGCAATCCCGAGGTCGGGATCACCGCCCACGATGCCACGATCAGCTTTCGCGTCTCGGCGTCGGGAGATACCGTGGAAGAGGCCGAAGCCGCCATGGCCCCAACTGTCGCCCTCATTCATGAGCGCTTCGGACATTTGATTTTGGGCGAAGGGACCGCTGATCTCCCCGACGCCGTCGCCGATCAGCTCTCGCGGACAAAGTCGACGCTCGCTCTGGCGGAATCGTGTACGGGCGGACTGATCGCCGAGATGTTGACCACCATCCCCGGAATCAGCACATCGTTCGCCGGCGGTGTCGTGAGCTACTCAAACGAGGCGAAGGTGGGTCTGTTGGGAGTCGATCCGACCTTGATCATCGACCACGGCGCGGTCAGCGCGGAGGTTGCCGCGGCCATGGCGGTCGGTGCGAAAGAGAAATTCAAGGCCGACCTTGGTCTCTCGGTGACGGGGATCGCCGGTCCAACGGGAGGAACCGCCGAGAAGCCGGTCGGCCTGGTTTACATCGGTCTTGCCACGGACAAAGGAGTACAGACCCGTAAACTGGAGATCGGTCCCGAGCAACCTCGTGCCGTCATCCGACAAAGAGCGGCAAAACACGCGTTGAACTGGGTTCGACTGACGTTGCTCGCGAAATCGGACCCCACCTCATGAATCGTCCAGCTTGAGCGAGTTTGCTTACTTCTTTGAAGCTGTGACCGGCCGGATCACAGTGATGATCTCAGCGAGATTCTGCGCGGTCACATGTTTAAAGTCCACCTCGATGAAGAGTCCGGGTTTCAGGTCGCTGGCCTGGAATTCCACAGCCTTCGCCGCTTCCGCTCGGGTCGCGCCTTCAGGCTTTTTTTCCCCCTTGGACGTCTCGTCGTCGGGGGCGCGAAAACGGGTCTCAACTTTTGTGGCGGCAACGATATCCACAATGACTTTGCTATTTTGTTCGAGGGGTTCGCCTTTGGTCGCGACCGAATTTTTTCCTTTCGCAACGTCTTTCGCCGTCGATCCTCCATCGGTCACCTGAGTCTGATCACGGACCCAATCCCGCCACACGGCGTCCGTATTGATTGTCAAACGGAACTTCGTTCGGCGCTCCGGGTGTTCCTTGATTTCGTCCGCGATCGTCGATCCAGCATCGGCGGTTCCCGTCATCTTCTCCGCCTTAACAATCACCCCGGAAGTTCGTTGCTTGTCCTCGGCGCGGCGGGGACTGGATTTCTCGGGACTCGTGACTTTTTTAGAATCTTGAGCGATGGCGTGGCTGATCGTACCGAGGCTTAGCGCGGTGCCCAGGGTTAGTAAAGTTGCGAGTCTCGCGTCCAGCAGATTTCTCATTGATTCATTTCCTTGACGATGGAGAGTGAAGAGGCCTGTCCTTATCGACAGGAAAACTCCTCTTTGCCATGGTTCAAAAAATGATGCAATTCCGAGGCCGGAAATGATATTCGGCACCACCCGTCCGCCTTGCGCTTTCCATCCCTTCCAAACTTTGAGAGCTTCCGGGTAATGGTCGCGGAGCCAGAGTGTCGCCTCGTTCAACGCCGTGATGCGTTCGGATTCTCTAGTCGCGTCTAAGGCTTTGACCAGGATCACGGCGAGGCCTTGCTCGGGACTTTCGGTCGCGGCGGCCTTTCGCAAGATCGCCCCGTGCGCAGGATCGTGGTCGGGTCCGATCGCGAGCGCGGTTTCGGCCCAAAGGGCGATGAAACGATCGGGGTTCTTCGAGAGTTCGATGAGCGATGGCGTCTCGATGGGAAACCCCAGGGCCGAGGCGTAGGTTATCGGCCGGACCAACAAGAGGCGGAGCCAGTCGGGCCAGCCCTCACTTTTCGAGACCGCGATTCCATAAGCTCTCGGATCGGCGGTGGCGGCCTCGGCGGTGAGCGACTCCGCAATCATGTAACGTGCGAGATCGGGCAGGGGTTTACGGAGTGATAAGTCCCAGAGTTGCCGCTGGTTGACATTGGGGTCATGGCCAAGGTCGTAGGCCGCCTGCATTCGTTCGGCTTCGGGTCGAGACTCGTCGTGGAGAACATACACATTTCGCCAGACCGTGCGGAGGTTCCAGGCGGACCAACCAAACCACGTCAAAAGCGCGAGCATGACGACCAGTCCACCGATCCCCATATAAAAGAGCGCTCCGTAGCGCTCGGCGGTCGATCTACGAGGCGGGTCGGGGGTGATGATCGTTAAAACCGGGAATTTTGGGGCGAACGGATCATAGACCCGTTCGGAGCCGGAATCGTTACTGCTGCCGTTGCCAGAAGGTGTCGGGGGGTGGGGCATGGTGTTTTCGATTCATCGACGGCTCATGTTGTCGCGTTGTCTCATCGAATCGTATCGAAAGCGCGGGTTTCACGTTACTCGACTTTGACCCGGATTTGTTCTCGTCCTAAGATTCAAGAAGAGCCTCCTCGCCCGAAATCGGGTAACGAAGAGACGAGAGACCATTCTTCCGACTTGCTCGGTCGTATCCCCGAGCGTTCCTTTGAAATCCGAATCGACCTGGCCGCGACACGTGGCCGGAGGCGAGCCGCCAATGAACTGGTCACTGCTTCGCTCTCGGATTCTCGACGAGGAGGCCGCGACCTCGTCGGAATATGCCGTGATGCTCGCCCTGATTATCGGCGCGCTCATTTCGGCGATCACGTCGGTCGGAGGTTCCAACTCCTCGGGATGGAGCAAGAACGTCAACATCATCACGAATGCCGTCAATTCCGCCGGGAGCTGATGCTGACCCCGTTCCGAGATTCTCGGCTCGTCGCGAACGGACGAATCCGGGTAGCATGGGAACTCACGATATCACTGGCGACAACTTAGGCTCCGCGCGCCGTGCCGCGACGGCTCCTGCGTCGCCTGTATCGCCTTGCCCATGCGGGAACCATGAAGCTCAAGCGGCTCGCCGAGGATTTTCAGGTTGAAGAGCTACCGAACGTCGTCCCCGGCGAGCGCGGTCGTTTCGTTTTCTACCGTCTCACGAAGCGCGGAATGGGAACGCTGGAGGCCGTCGAGGCCATCTGCCGTCGCTGGAATCTCGCTGGTTTCCGGCTGAGCTACGGCGGATTGAAGGACAGGCATGCGGTCACCTCGCAATATCTCACGATCGTCGAGGGCCCCGAACGCCCGCTCAACGAGCGCAGTTTCGATCTCATTCCGCTCGGCAGGATCGACCGGCCCTACGGTCCGGCGCTCTTCACTGGCAACCGTTTCAAGGTCGTGTTGCGCGACCTCAATACGGTCGAAGTCGCGAAGGCCTTGAATGCCCTGGCCGAGCTTCCTCGCGACGGCCTACCCAACTATTTCGACGATCAGCGGTTCGGCTCCGTTGGCTTCTCCGGCGGCTTCATCGCCCGCGCCTGGCTCGCCGGCGAGCATGAACTCGCATTCAAACTCGCGATCGCCGAGCCAAACCCCGCCGACCGCCCCGGCGTGAAGATTGAGAAGGCGATTCTCAACGATTGCTGGGGAAACTGGCCCGAGGCGAAAGCCAAACTCGAGCGCTCTCACGCTCGAAGCTTGGTGACCTATCTCGTTGACCACCCCACCGATTTTCGAGGCGCGTTCGCCCGGGTCCGTCGTGAGCTTCGCTCGCTCTATTTCTCAGCCTATCAGAGCTATCTCTGGAATCTGACGTTGGCCAAGCTGATCGAACAGACGACCCGGCCCGAACAGCGCATTCCGTTTGACTTCAAGGTGGCGAACCTGCCGATCCACCGAAGCCTCGACCTCGATCAGGCCGCACTCCTTGCCGCGTGCAAGGTTCCACTGCCGGCTTCACGCACACCGCTTCCGCCGGAAGGCCCGGAACGCGAAGCCGCGCTCGCGGTCGTTGCCGCTGAAGGGTTCGCGTGGGAGGATCTGCGGGTCAAACACCTCAAGGACGTGTTTTTCTCGAAAGGCACCCGACCCGCCCTCTTTTTCGCCGAGAATCTCTTACACGAGGTTGCCAACGACGAACTGAGCCCCGGCAAGAAAAAGCTCCATCTCAATTTCGACCTGCCAAAGGGGGCGTATGCGACCCTGCTGGTCAAGCGCGTTACCGACGCGGCGTGAACCACCGCAAGGATTTCGTTCGACGAAGGTTGATCCGCTGATGCTTGATGTTCTGTATGAAGATAACCACCTCCTCGCCGTCAACAAGCCGGCTGGCTTGCTTTCGCAGGGAGATATCACCGGCGAGCCTTGCTTACTTGAAGCGGCCCGATTGTATCTGAAGGAGAAATTCGCGAAGCCCGGAAACGTCTTCGTGGGACTTGTCCACAGACTCGACCGACCAACGTCGGGCGTGATCGTGCTGGCGCGCACGAGCAAAGGAGCCGCGAGGCTCTCTGAGCAGTTTCGTCTTGGAACGGTCGAGAAGACCTACTGGGCCATTGTGGAAGGGGGCCCGGAGACCGATTCCGGCGAGTGGACGGATACCCTTCGCAAGGACGAGTTGCGAAATGTCGTGGAGGTCGTCGCCGAGGGAGCGCCTGGAGGTCAGCCGGCGGCGCTGGCTTACAAGGTGCTCGGACGTTCCGCGAACCGGAGTTGGCTCGAAGTGAAGCCCGTAACGGGTCGGAGCCATCAGATCCGCGTGCAGCTCGCCGCGCGTGAACTGCCGATCGTCGGCGACAAGAAGTACGGGGCCACGTCGACCTTGATGGCCCTCGACGGCAAACCCCGCGTCGCCCTCCACGCGAGGTGTCTGTCGTTCAACCATCCGACGAAGAAGGAAGCGATGT
>JAYVYS010000207.1:0-8050 GCA_043784005.1 Isosphaeraceae bacterium | reverse complement strand
CGGCAAGAAATACTTGATCGTGCATGCCGACGACGCGGGCATGTGTCACTCCGCGAACCTTGGAACGATCGAGGCGCTGGAGAAGGGGATCGTCTCTTCGTGCAGCATCATGATGCCATGCCCCTGGGTGAAGGAGTTTGCCGAGTACGCGCAGGCGCATCCGGAAAAGGATTTCGGCATCCATCTGACCTTGAACTCGGAGTGGGCGGTCTACCGTTGGGGGCCGGTGGCCGGGCGTGATCGCGTGCCAAGTCTTGTCGATAAAGATGGCTATTTCTACCGAGGCGTCGACGGGGTCGCCAAGAACGCCAAGGCTGAGGAGGTCGAGATCGAACTGATGGCGCAGATCGACCGGGCCAAGGCGCTTGGGATTCCGATCAGCCACATCGATACCCACATGGGAGCACTGGTCTGTCGGCCCGACCTGATCGAGGTCTATGTCAAGGTCGGTCTCAAATACGACCTTCCGATGCTCTTCCTCCGAAGTCTCGACGGGCCGGTCGTCAAGGAGTATCCCGCGATGCGCGAACGCGGGAAAGCCCTGCTGGCGATGCTTGACGCCCGGCGATTTCCCGTGCTCGACGACCTCGCGCAGTTTTACGGCGGTGATACCCATGAACAGCGCGTTGAGAGTTACTTGAAAACCCTGCGAACTCTTCAACCGGGCGTGAGTCAGCTCATTATTCATTGCGGGGTGCTTGACCCGGAATTACGCGCCGTGACAAACAGCGCGGAGCGTCGCGATGGCGACCGGAGGATCTTCACCGACCCCGCGACCGCCGCCGAAATCAAACGCCTTGGAATCGAAGTAATCTCTTGGAAACAGTTTCGGGCGATGACCGAGAAGGCGGCGGCGTCGAACTCGGCAAGTCCCGGGAAATGAGCATTCGGATCGCGCTCTGGCGTGAGAGAGCGTGATGCCTCTTCGCTCGGCCGCCAAGGGCGACGGCAAGCCTCGGCACTCCCTCACGCCGTTAAGAAATCGGCAAGTGATCACTTGTCGATTTCTTAACGATCCGAGATACCGTTCTTCGGAGCGATATCCTCAACCATTGGACCGGCCTGCGGGCACGCGACTTGCCGCAGCGTTAATTCGATCAGGTATTCCTCAGGGGAAATGGCCCGAAAACCGTTACCATCTTGATCCCCGATGATGAGGGGTGTTCCCGTTTGCCGAGCGATTCGAAGAACGTCTAGCGCGGCCAATTTGAACGCGGCGGCATCCTGCTGAATCCAGGATCGATCTTCTGATTCCGGCATGGGTTCAAGCGCTCCAAACCGCGACAATCGTTTGAATCGCTCGGGTTGATCCAATGTCATTTGTCCGTCGGTTTGACTGGCGATCAACTCGGGCGTACCACTCAAGGCAGTATACATCCGCCACGCATTCGCGAGCGGTGCGTACGATTGAAAGAAGTTGCGAAGCCCGGCTTCATATCGGCGACGTATGACGGCCCCGGGAATATCGTGTCCTCCCTGGCGAACTCGGTTCGCGACTCTCGCGACGGCGATGTCCGCGTTTGGGAGCCATAAGAATTAGACAACAATTCGATATCCTGATTGTTTCATCCGCATCAGTGCTTTGACATAGCCTTTCCCCGCCAACGTCGTCTCGAAACCGAAGTCTTGCCGACCAGCGATCAATTCCTGCATCCGAGTCAACAGTAACCGACCCGCTCTCAAGGATTGGGTCTCGGGCGCGAAGGGGGATAATCCCGCCGCGATCATGTCCGCATTGAGAAACTCCCGGCAATGGACGATCTCTCGCAAAAATCGAAGGGCGAACGTCGTCTTCCCCGCGCCATTGGGACCTGCCAACACGTAGAGAGTGGGCGCGGAGCCCGAAGACATTTCCGATGTCATGCGATTGGAATCCTCGGCCACGCGAAACTTCTCAAGGACTCTTCTCAGCCTTTGAGGAATCGGAGGCGTTCGACGACTCTGATCCGCTTTCCCTGGGCGGCTCGGCACCGATTTCACCCGGCGACTTTTTCTGAGGCGCGGGGGGCTCGACGGCGGGACCCAGCGGGGGCTCTACCGACAGGCCGCGCCGGCTCGACGTCACTTTCCAACCCGTGTTGATCCCCTCGAACTGAAACCGGGTCAAGGTCAGGCTCAACGGCGTGGGAGGATCGCCCGCCGATCCAAGCGCATCCGTGATCATCGCGGAAACCTCCGCCCGTTCGAGCAAGTAAGGCCCGTCCGCCTTCAACGTCATGAAGGGCCGTTTGAGCAGGGTGTCCCAGGTCTCGCGGTGCTCCGCGTATTCCAGAACCAGGGCCTTTTCCATCGCGGGCAGGGGGGGCTTCGCCTTGTCGATGAGCATCTTGTAGGTCGGGATCAGATTTTTGGGCGAGAGTGCCCCTTCGGCCAGAGAAGTCATCGCCTTACCAAGCCCTTCGGCGGCGTCGAAGATATCTTCGGGGTTGCCGCTTTGCATCTTCTTGTAGATACCGTCCTTCTCCGCCTTCGCTTTGGCCTCGTGAAGGGTGTCGAGTGTCTCGGCGGCCTGGCCCAGAGGATTCTTGGGAGTGAATCGACCTGCGGATTCGTCCCAAACGTACGTCTCGTTCACCTTGGTATGAAACGCCGCGATCGGGCCGAACTTCCCTCGAAGCTTGCTATCGCGTGCGGGGTCGTGCTTCACGCTTCGAAACGAACTAATCGCGGGGGGAAGTTCCACGGTGCTGAGCTTGCGGACGTTCTCGGCATCCCCCTCCTTGATGGCTTTCAGGAACGCGATCGCGGTTTCGTTCACCGGATCGGCAGCCTTGACGATCGGTTTGCGTTGGAGATAGGGCAGCGCGACAGCCACCCCCACTCCCGCGAGAATCAACAGGCCGAGCGCTCCCAACGCCATGCGGCGAAAATGTCTCGGCTTTCGTTCGATTTCCTCATCCGACGGCACGAAGACGGACTGTGCTTTCGTTCCTTTCGCTTTGATCGTCGAGGCTCTCGAAGGTAGGGAGACCGAGGGGGACGCGGCTTGTGTGGCCGGTGCCGCGCCCACGGTCGCCCCCGCGTTGGGCCGAGGCTGTTTTTCCCCGCACTTCGGGCAAACGACCGGCCGCGCTGAGGAATCGTCTCGGGTCACAAACGCCGTGCGGCAGGCCCGGCAGTGCATTCGCAGACTCATGCTTGTCCTTTCGGAAACATCCGTCCCGGAGCAGGTCGGGAAGGCGGGGAACTCACTTCTTCGGAGAGACAGTCGGGGCAGGCGGCGTCGCGTCCCCGGTACGGTCTTTCACAACGCGGACAGAGCCCCGCGCGCCTGCGGAGCTTTGGCAATGCGGTCAAGAGCGCGGCTCCCTCGTGTGTGTCACCGAACGAGTCGGCCGCGCGGACGGCGATGGCCACCACCTCCGGCGTGACGGTGCCATCGCGCACCCGTGCCTGGACGCGATCGGCGAGCCAACGAACGACACGCTGGTCCAGTTCCTTGAGAGGCTCGCCGGAGAGATGCTGGGTGAGCGCATCGCGGCAAGCGATGACACGATCGGGGTCATCGTCGGCGAGCGATGCGTCCAGCTTCGCTTGCAGGTCGTCGACCTGGGCGACAATCCGGTCCGGGATCGAGGTCGCGAAAACTGGCCGCGAGGCCGCGAAGTTCTCCATCGCCGACGCCGCGCGCGTCAAAGCCGGAACAAGCTGAGTCTCGACCAGATGACTGGACCGAATCGCGGCCTCGGCACCATCCGCCATGACCTCGATCATATCGGCCGCCGCTTTCAGGACGCTTCCGGAAATCCATGCCGCGAGTCCGTAGCCTCCCAAGGTGATGATGCCAATCACCCCCATCACCCGGCGCTCTCCCCACGTAAACTGCCCGTCGGAAACCAGCGGGCGGACCTGATCGAGAAACAACCCGACGCCGACCGAGAAAATCCCGAATCGAACCAGCGGAGCGGCCCTCGCCAATGCGCGTCGTGATGCGTGCAGCGAGCGATAACGTGACGTATTCGGATTTCGATCGTTCCTGGGCATCGAGATGGGTTCGCAAAGAACGTGCTGTGTGGCAAAGAATGCGTCTCGCCCACATTATCCCGGTCCCGAGCGAACTTGCCGAAGGATTCTCCAACAAATCGTCGGAAATCGAGAAATGCCTTTTAACAGCGCGGTTGAGCCGCAACCTTAAAGAGAATGCAATCGGCGCCCTTCGTACAGTATCGCGTCCGATACGGATTCAAGTCCTACGAATCGAAGAATCGGCCCCCTTTCTTTGAACCGAGTTCGTTCGCGCCGTGAGTTCGAGTTCGTTCGCGCCGTGAGTTCGAGTTCGTTCGCGCCGCAGTTTGAGATCGTTTTCACAGGAGTTTAGGAGAGAGCGTCGAGGGGACAGCCACAACGGAATGGCTCATGACGGATTCCGGGGTGGTGACGATTCCCGGCTTGAATGTCGGTCAAAACAGGGTGCCAAGTGTTGTACCCGACCCGTGCTGAGGCCAAGGCTTTTGTCGCACGGGTCGGGTGCAACCCGTGGCACCCGAACGATGCTCCAATGGCACCCACGGGAATCCATTATGAGCCGATCGTCTTTCCTAAGTGCTTTCGGCTATGAAACTTGCGACAAGAGCCAAATCAGAGCGGGTGGAAACTTCGAGGCCCACGATCATCGATGCGTGATGGGCCTCCATGGTTGGACCCGCCCGACCTCAACCGCATCCGTCTGCGTGACACTCAAGTCTGTTACAGATTACCTATTTTCCGGGTTCATGCTTGCATTATGGGGATGCTCGGGGCATGATTAGACGTTCGAAAGTACGCGCCGACTACAGTGAGGGGAGGCGAAAGGATTCCTGAACTCGTGTCGTAACCACGGCATCCGTGTTCTTGGACATTCCTGAATTTGTGCGATGGATCGCCTGGATTCACGCCGTTCCCACGCCGGACCTTTTTCCGGGGTTTGAGACGGAGACCTTGGATTCGCAATCGGTCGAGGTCGAGACGCGATCATTCCCGAGTCGTTTAAACAAGGCTCCGTGAGGGCGCGGTGATTCTGTAGGTTCCCCCACACTTGATTCCGCATCACTCTGCTGACCGTACACCTTCTGGGGAGAATGGAAACATGGGCTGGTTCTCTCGCGGTCGCACACGAACCGCTGATCGCCGTTTGAGTTTCACAGGCAACGAATCGACCGCCTCGCGCCCGGCGCGAGCGCTTTTCAGCGCCGCGATCATCGAATCACTGGAAGCCAGGGTCGTTCTCAGCACCGCCACGACAACGACGGTCGCGGCGATACCGAATCCCTCGCAATTTGGAGCGGTGGTAACCCTGACGGCGACCGTGATCGCGACGCCTCCCGGAACGGGCACTCCCACGGGCACCGTCACGTTCCGGGACGGCACGACGACTCTCGGGACGGCAACTCTGAACGGCCTCGGTATCGGAAACTTTTCCACAACGACGCAGCAACTGGCGGCGGGGTCGCATGCGATCACCGCGAATTACGCAACCGACGGCACGTTCGACAGCAGTGCTTCCACGCCCTTGAGCCAGGTCGTGACACCGGATTCGACCACCACGACACTCGCCTTCACCCCGGCATCACCGACCTACGGGATTCCCGTGGTGTTCACGGCGACCGTCACCGCCGGCCACCCCGGTGCGGGAACGCCGACGGGTACCGTGACGTTCCTTGACGGCACGACGACTCTCGGGACGGGAACCCTGGACGGAACCGGCAAGGCGACGTTCACCACCACCGCGACTCAGCTTGGTGCCGCGACCCACGCGATCACGGCGTCTTACGCGGCGTCGACCAACTTCGCCACCAGCACCTCGACGGCCTCCACGGTGGTTGTCGGCCAAGCGGTCACCACGACGACCCTGACATCAACCGACACGTCATCGCTTTTCGGAGCCCCTGAGACTTTCACGGCGACGGTCGCCCCTTCGACGACTGCGGCCGGCACGCCTGCCGGAACCGTGACGTTCCTCGACGGGACAACCTCGTTGGGAACGGGTTCGCTTGACTCCACCCGCAAGACCACGTTTACCACGTCGAGTCTGGCCGTCGGCAGCCACGCGATCAGCGCGACTTACGGTTCGACCACGAATTTCGCCACCAGTACATCGACGGCCCTGACACACTCGGTCACCCAGACTCCAACGACCATCCATCTGAGCACGTCGGCCGGCGGCCTCCTTCTCGGTGATTCGTTGACGCTGACGGCGACCATCACGCCTTCAATTTCCGAGACAACCTTGCCCTCGGGCACCGTGACCTTCCTGGATGGCGCCACGACGCTCGGCACGGGAACGCTCTCCGGCGGCAAGGCCACGCTTACAGTCTCGACTCTCGCCGTGGGGCATCATAACCTTACGGTGAGTTACCCCGGCGATACCAATTATCTCGCGGCGACCGGAACGAACACCGCTCCCGTGGCGATCGGGACAGCCGACCAGCTTTACGTCAACCAGCTTTATCTCGATCTTCTCGGACGCTCACCCGAGACAGCCGGTCTGGATTTCTGGACGTCTAGGCTCGCCAAAGGAATGAGCCGGACGCGAGTCGCGCTGAAAATCGAGCTTAGCAAGGAGTTTGTACTCGACACACTCTCCAGCATGACCCAGAGCCTTCTGGGCACGAGCCCGACGCAGGCCCAGATCGACGGGACGTTGAAGCTGCGATCTGAGGGAGAGGCCGGCCCGGGTCAGATTGAGTATCTCCTCCTCAGCTCGCCTGGTTACTTCACCAAATCCGGCGGAACGAACAGCACGTTCGTCACGGCGCTGGGCAACGAAGCGACGGCCGGCGGCTTCACGACCGCCCAGCAAGCGGCCTACGACGCGGCCTTGGCCGACGGTACGCCCCGATCGACGGTCGTCCTGAGAGCGCTCCGGAGCACCGATGGGCTCACCAACCGCGTCGATCAGACCTACCAGACGTACCTCGACCGCACGTCTGATCCGGCGGGGCAGGCGTATTTTGTCAAACAACTCCGCAACAAAGTGCTCGCGGTGACGGTGACCGCGGAGATCCTCGGTTCGGCCGAGTTTTTCAGCACCAACACCACGCAACCCCCCGCGACAGATTAATCGCGGTAAGCAAGACGGGTTCAGAGCGCGGCTCCGTCGGTCGGGATGATTCCCCGATCGTCGGGGCCGTTTTTTTTTCTTGGGTATCGTAAACTTGGGATTCGACCGGACGGTTCACCGCATCCTCCGAGAAACGAGCTTCCGATGGCCGAAGAATGGACCCCAAGCGAAATCGAGGCGTTGGCCGACGCGGCACGTCGAGTGAGCAAGAACGCCTACGCGCCCTACAGCCGATTTCAGGTCGGGGCGGCCGTCCTCACCGAAGGGGGCGACATCTTCGCGGGGTGCAATGTCGAGAACGCCTCGTACGGCCTGACGATCTGCGCCGAGCGAAACGCCATTTTTCAGGCGGCCGCCCAAGGTAAGCGGGTTATCCGAGCCGTCGCCATTTACACGCCTACCGCCGTTCCGACCGCCCCCTGCGGTGCCTGCCGCCAGGTCCTCAATGAATTCGGGCCGGAAGCGATAGTCTTATCGCTATGTGACGGACCGGAAAGGATTCGCGCCACGCTCGCGGAATTGCTACCGAAAGCATTCGGACCAAAAAACTTAGACTTGTAGATTCGTAGGGTGGGTCGAGTTTTCGAGGCCCACCGGCGTCCTACAAAAATACAACATATCATCGCTCGACCCCAAGAGATTTTGAATGCCGACTCGCTGGGTGGGGATTGATGAGGCGGGGTACGGGCCGAATCTTGGACCGCTTGTGATGACGGCCGTGGTTGCCGTTTCACAAGATAACCGCCCCCCCGAGTTTTGGTCCGATCTCGCCGCGACGGTCGACCGCGCGGGCGGAGCGATTGAGAAGCTCTGGGTCGATGATTCGAAGAAGATCCACAAGCCGGGCACAGGCCGGGATCGGCTAGAAACCACCTGCCTGGCTGCCGCCGCCGAGATTTCCGGCGGGCGGGTTCCCGTCACGCTGGGAGACCTTGTCGCCGTGTTCGGAGCTGGATCGCTTCAGGACGCGGAAGTCTCTCCCTGGCTAGACGCGGGTGATCCCGTTTTGAC
>JAYVYS010000206.1:0-6133 GCA_043784005.1 Isosphaeraceae bacterium | reverse complement strand
GTCGTCCGTCCACATTCCTGTCTCATCGTCGCGGCCTGCCAATCTGTATCAGGTGATGAGGGGACGAAAACGGTGTCAGGAACCGTTTATCGACGGACGCCGTTTTCGTTCTCTCAGCGTGGGTTTTTGAGGTCGGGGTATTCGAGAATTACGAGCTTATGCTCTTTCTCGTCGTAGCCATACTTTTGGTAGTGCGGCAATTGGGGCAGGGCGATATTGTTCGCGTCGATGATCTCTTTTTTGAACTCATCATAGTTGGCGGGCAGTTTGTCGTTGGTCGCCTTGTACAGATCCATCGCGTGCTGGATGTTCAGGATCGAGGTCTTGCCGATCATCGTGACATAAGCATTCCCTTGCAAGCTGATCGGGTCTTTGGCCGTGATCCGCGGAGGGGTGACGACGGTGCCTTTGTTCTGCACCTCGGGCGCGGCGTTGCGGATTTCGGTGGTCCGCTTGCCGACGATGAAGTTATCTTCTTCCTTTTTGGCCGGAGGAGACGGCGTTTCTCCGGCGACGTGACGGGGTTCTTCACAACCGGCCGTCAGCGCGATGAAAACCACGGGGATGAACCGAAGTCGCGATCCCATCAGTCGTCTCCTCTGCGGCGAAATTCGCCCTCGCCTGTTTTCCAAAGCGTTCTCTATTTGGACTCTTTGGCCCCGGTCTGCCAGTCCCATTTGCGGACCTCGGGAAGGAGGTCGTAGCGGGTCATGTCGAAATGCAGGGGGGTGACGGTGATGTAGCCTTCGCAAAGGCTGGTGACGTCGGTCTCGGGTCCGTCGAGGTTGTACGGGGGATCGTAGGTCATCCAGTAATAGGTACGCCCGCGTGGGTCTTGCCTGCGCTCGAAGCCCTCGCCATAGCGGCCGATGCCCATGGGAACAACCCGCACGCCCTTGGGCTCTCCTCGCGAGTGCGCGGGGAGATTCACATTCAAGAGCGTGCCGTTGGGAGGCTTGTGGGCGAGAACACGTTCGATCACCTTCACCGCGTGCTTGGCGGCGTGGGGATAGTCGAAATGTTCGGCCAGTTCGAGCGAGATGGCGATGCTTGTGATCTTGAAGAACGCCCCCTCGATGGCGGCGGCGACCGTGCCTGAATAAAGCACGTTGATGCCGGCGTTCGAGCCCGAGTTGATCCCCGAGATGATCAGGTCCGGCGGCCTGGGCATCAGCTCGCAGACGGCGAGCTTGACGCTATCGGCGGGGCTTCCTTCGACCATGAAGCCAAAGGTATTACCGTCATCGTCGTCAACCTGTTTGACGACCAGGGGGTTCAAGATGGTGATCGAATGGCCGACCCCGCTTTGCTCGACCGCGGGGGCGATCACGGTCACATCGCCGAGCTTTTTCAGCTCTTTATGGAGGGCTCGCAAGCCGGGCGCGAACACGCCGTCGTCGTTGGTCAACAAGATCTGCACGGGTCCGACACCGATCCTTCCGAAGTCCGCGTCCAAGTCAAAGTCCAAGCCAAGCGCCCGTTTCCGGCCGTCTCGCATCAAGCGAAGATTTACCGATCGTAACGCCCTGCGACGCCCCGCGTCAACCACCACAAAATCCATCAGCGACACGCGAAACTGTCGAGAACAATCTGGTCTTTCGTTGTAGGATGGGAAGAATAGGTGATTCCTTGGTCCCCATTCTTGAGAGTGATCTCCCACCCCATGGGGTCACGACCGTTCGCGGGTCTGGGGGTGCCCGATTTCGCGACAACTTTTGTTTATCGGCCACGGGAATACCAGGCTCGGCCATGAGACGACTTTTCGCGCGATTCACGGTGAGGCGGATCACGATCGCCGTGACGACGATGTCCCTTCTCTTCGCCGTCGCGGCGGGCATCCAGGCGGTTCGACACCGACCCGCAGGCGTCACTTCCAGCGTGTCTGTCACAAAAGACGAAAAGACGCCCCCTCCTTTGAGGGAGTCGCTCGCACACGTCGCGGGGAAGGGCTTCCTGCCGAGGATCGAACGCTTGATCGACTTCCAATCGCCCGGCCGAGTGGCGGAGGATGCGAAGGCTTCGGGCAATCCGGCACGGGGCGCGATCCTCTTTTATCAGCCGTACCTCGGCTGCGCCTCTTGCCACGTCGGAAGCGGCTCGGAACCTCCGCTCGGCCCGGACCTCGCGGCGTTCGACAAGGCGACACCCCCCGCGGAAATCATCGAGTCGATCACGAATCCCTCGAAATCGATCCGTCGAGGATATGAGCCGGTCACGATCGCCACGATCGGCGGAAAGATCTTCAGCGGCCTGATTGTCGACGAACAGCCCGACGCCCTCGTACTTCGCGACGCCATGCGGGCCGGGGAGCGCGTCACCATCCGGAAGTCCGAGATCGAGGACCGCAAGGACGGGGGGCCATCGCTCATGCCCGCGGGCCTGGTCAACCAGATCGGCTCGCGACAGGACGTGCTCGACTTATTCTCTTATGTGCTGGAAGTCGCCGAGAAAGGCCCTGCGCGCGCCTTGGCGCTGCGTCCCTCGCCGTCGGCGCTCTCGCCACCGCCCCGGCCGGATTACGAAACGCATCTCGACCACGCCACCATGATCCGCGACCCTGAGCCTGTGAGCTACTCGCGCGGGGAACAGATTTATAACCGTGTCTGTGTCAACTGCCACGGTACCAAGGACAAGCCCGGTTCGCTGCCGACCTCGCTTCGGTTCGCCTCGGGAATTTTCAAGAACGGTAGCGACCCGTTCCGCATGTATCAAACGCTCACGGAAGGTTACGGCCGGATGGCTCCGCAGTCGTGGATGGTGCCCGAGCAAAAGTACGACGTCATTCACTACATCCGCGAAGAATACCTCAAATCGCATAACCCATCGCAGTACACCGCCGTGGACCAAGCGTACCTCGATCGGTTGCCGAAAGGCAGCGTGCGCGGCCCCAAGCCACTCATTGCCGAGCCTTGGGCGGAGATGGATTACGGACCGAGCCTCATGCTCACCGTTTACACGACGCTTGGGGCCGAGATCGCCTACAAGGGGATCGCCGTGCGTCTGGACCCCGGAAACTGGGGCATCGCCTGGGGAAAGCGTTGGGCGGTTTACGACCACGACACGATGCAGATGGTAGGCGCATGGGAGGACTCGAAGTTCAGCGACTGGAACCCGGTGACCCTCAGATGGGAATCACCGGTCAGGAAAGGCGATTTGGCGGAGTCGAGGTTCATCGACTGGATCGGGGTGAACTTCACCGGCACACATAACAGGGTCCCCGCCATCGCGGGCATCGTCCACCTCGAGAATCCCAACGCGCCCGCCTGGGCTGACCCTCAAACCGGCTGTTTCGATGACCCTCGCCCACCAAGTCCCGACGGCCATCGCTTCGGCCCCCTTCCGCGCGGTTGGACACGCTATCGAGGAACGTACCACCACGGCGAACGGGTCGTGATCTCATACAGTGTCGGCGACGCAGAGGTGCTTGAGAGCCCCGGTGTCGAGGACGACGGCGATCGTGCCGTCTTCACGCGCACCCTCGACATCGGCCGATCAGGCCGTGACCTTGCTCTGCGGGTGGCTCCGTCGGGTTCGGCGGTGGCGCTCGTGGGCGAAGGCCCGTCCCGTCTCGCCGAGGAAGGGGGTTTCTTCGTCCTCAAAGTTCAGGCGTCAGACACGCCCACACGTCTCAAATTGTTGATCGCAAAGGGTCAAGGCGGCGGTTTGAGGGCCTTTGCGAAGACTTCACCCCCCGCGAGTCCACTCGCGACATTAACGAAGGGGGGTCCGGGCCGATGGAAAGAACGCATCGAGACGCGACCGGTCATCGGTCGGAACGACGGGCCGTTCGCGATCGACGACCTGACGCCCCCGGCGATCAATCCCTGGATGGCGCAAGTCCGCCCCACCGGGCTCGACTTCCTGCCGGACGGCAAATCCCTCGCGGTTTGCACCTGGGATGGCGACGTCTGGGTCGTCCGCGACATTGACGACCTCTCGGGGACCATCGCCTGGCGGCGGATTGCCAGTGGACTGTTTCAGCCCCTCGGATTGAAAGTGATAGGCGGCGCGATTTACGTCTCTTGCCGAGATCAGATCGCGATCCTCCATGACCTCAACGGCGACGGCGAGACGGATTTTTACGAGTGTTTTAACAGCGATCACCAGGTCACCGAGAGTTTCCACGAGTTCGCGACGGGGCTTCAGGCCGACGCTGAGGGAAACTTTTATTACGCCAAAGCCGCGCGCCATGGCATGAACGCCCTCGTGCCACAGCATGGAACGCTCCTGAAGGTCAGCAAGGACGGTCTTCGCACCGAAATCGTCGCGACCGGTTTTCGCGCCCCCAACGGTGTCTGCCTCAACCCGGACGGGTCCGTTTTCCTGACCGATCAAGAGGGCAACTGGGTGCCTAAGAACCGGATCAACCGGGTGGTCAAAGGAGGATTTTATGGAAACATGTTCGGATACCACGACGTCACCGACCCGTCGGATGCCGCCATGCGACAGCCCCTCTGCTGGGTCACGAACAGCTTCGACCGCTCGCCGGCCGAACCCGTATGGGTGCCGGGCGATACCTGGGGTCCGCTCAAAGGATCGCTGTTGAACCTCTCGTACGGCACAGGCAGGGTCTTCGTGGTTCCGTTCGAAACCGTCGACGGCCAGGACCAGGGGGGCGTATGCGAAGTGCCGGGCTCGTCGTTTCCGACCGGCGTGATGCGGGGGCGATTTCATCCGGGCAACGGGCAACTCTATCTCTGCGGGATGTCCGCTTGGGGAAGCGACCGCATGCAGGTCGGCGGCGTATACCGTCTACGTTATACGGGCAGGCCGGTTTACCTTCCCATCGGCCTGAGCGCCCGGCGTGGCGGAATGTCCATCACCTTCAGCGCCCCGCTCGAACGGGCGACGGCGACCGTTCCCTCGCGTTACTCCGTCTCCACGTGGGCACTTCGCCGGACCGCCGAATACGGTTCCGAACACCACGACGTGAAAGACCTGGCCGTCACGGCCGTGACACTCTCCGACGACGGCCGCACAGTGTTTCTGGACCTCCCCGGCATCGCACCGACCTGGAGTATGGAAATCACTTACGCGATCCGAGGCGCGGGGGGCGAGGTCGTCGAGGGGCGGATCAACAATACCATTCACAAATTGCGAGACTGATGTCGTCCCCATCGCTAAACGCGGGGATGTTCCGTAATAACGACGACAGCCCGTCAGAGGCCCCATCGCTCCCCCGATCGGCGCGGGTCTCCAGGCCCCGTCGCGCTGGGTGCGACCTCGGATTGATGTGCTTGATCGGTATGGATCGAGGTACGAGCGAGGCGGCATCCGGAGATCGGGCGAGCGAGGGCCGTCGATTAGGAGTCGCGCACGGTACTTTCTGCCCTAGTAGGGCGGGGCGGAGGGCCGACCGGGCCCGGCAGCAGGAGCAGCGAGGCCGCCCACGCCGCGGGGATGACCATCGTCCAGACCGGCTGCCACCGGCTAACACGAAGGTACGGGTTGCCGAAGTCCTCGCCTGGCCCCGTGAACGAGACGTAGCTGAACACCGCTCCGATCAGCAGTGGCACGACCATCCAGAGGCGCATCACCCGGCGACGGTCCCCCATCGCCACCAGCATCCACGCCATCATCGCGCCGAACAGGTACGGTGAACTCGGCGCCCATCCGGTGTAGGCGATCAGGGCCGCCTTGATCGGCTTGGGCCCGAGGAAACTGAGCCAGAGATCGGCCGCGCTGACCAGCGTCGCGAAGAGGGCGAACAACAGGACCACTGACTGCCTAGCCCTCAGGAAACGCGGGATAGACATGGCTCCCCCTGTGACGGTCGACTCGAACCGGTCCGTCCGATCGCAGAACCCCCCAGCCAATCGTATCGATAATGCGGTCGGCCCCCTCCCGCTGCAATCCCACGCTGACCACTTTGCCCAGAACGGCCGGGGCTCCGAGGGCCTGAGACGACTTCGGTCACATCAATCCGAGGTCACACCCGTCGCGCTTCGAACATAAGCTGATCCTCGATAACCGTTTCAAGCACGAGCCTGTATTCCTGAGGGCCGGATGGTAGAATCTAAACGCGATGCCTTAATCGATCGTCTCTGATTTCATTCCTCCGAAATTCGTGCCGGAGCCTGACCTCATGCGTCGTTGGGGAACGTTTGCCCGGTTTCTGGTGCCGATCCTCCTC
>JAYVYS010000205.1:0-2227 GCA_043784005.1 Isosphaeraceae bacterium | reverse complement strand
TAGAACGACACAGCGGGACGTTGCCGGAAATGGATGAGACGTTGGAACGGTACTATGTGGTCAAACTCAATTCGCTGCAATTTTGCGGGCCGCCCAACTTTGACTTGCCGCTCTGTGCCGGTCTTGAATCGCTCGTCCTCACGCTGCCGATGATCCTGTGGCTGAGGCGCGCCCTTTCCGACCTGCCGCCGGTGGAAGCGGCGCAGCAAGCGATTCAACTCGTTGACGATCATTTCGGGGGTAACCCGATGTTGGGCTTCCCCCATATTCAGTACTTGGTGCATACCATGGCCCAGCGTGGCGAGTTGGAAAAACTCGTGGCCTGGTATAGCCGCTGACATCAATCGCTTCCGCGGAGCGGGGTTAACCTATTTTTTGGCCGTGATGAGTGCTCGCAGACCCATCGACTCGGCGGCATTCCCGCCGTTCGATGCCGAGCATAATTGGTGTCAGTTTTATTTTTTAACAACAAATAGAACTGACACCGGTTTCTCTCTCTTTAACAACAAATAGAACTGACACCGGTTTCTCTCTTTCTCTCTGTTCCCTGTCCCGGTTGGTTTCCTTTGTTCCCCCAGCGATCGAGAGAATTCTGCCAAACGGCACGTCCATTGCGTGGTCTCTCGCAGAATGATTTGCAGGATTTTCAACAGTCAGGCTTATTGAAACAGACGATACCTTCCGCCGGAGAAAGACCATGTTTCGCAGACTTTCCGCAGCCCTATTCGTGGCCGCCGCATTGACCACTTCCGGTCAGGCCCAGGGGCCGGTCCAGCGTGCCGGTCAGGCCATCGACAACGCCGGAAAGAACATCCGTCGAGGTGTCGAGAACGCGGTCGTTCGCGGCCAGATTTCCGCCCAGGAACGGGACATCCTTGGCCGTGTCTCCCAGCGTCTCACCTACGACAAGCAAATGGTGGGCTCCGCTCTCCAACTCACGGTTCGACCTGACGGGGCGGTCGTGCTGCAAGGATCGGTCGCCAACGAATCCGCCAAGGTACGTGCGGTCGATCTCGCTCAGAGCACGCTCGGTGTGACCGCCGTCATTGATGAGTTGGCGTTGGTTAAGGACGTAAAGGTCATCCAAGCCGCGCCCGCACAGGTCATCGTGTTGCCTCCGGTCGAGACCCGTATCGTCGTCCCGCCGGGGCGCGTGGTCGTTCCCCCGGGGACCGAGGTCATTGTGCCCCCCGGGACGAGAGTGATCGAGAAACCATAAGAGCGGATCAAGGCTGGAATGAGAGTCGGGCCGTCGATCGTCTTTCGGGGCGATTGGCGGCCCGTTCGCATTGGGAAATTTCCCCGCCATCAATTGCCGCAGGGCGGCGTTTGACTCCGACGAATGATCGAGCGCTTGCAAGAACACCTCGCGGTCACGATCCGAGAGAACGATCGCGGTTTCTTCCGCGAAACGGATCTCGTCCACGGGGATCACTTGAGCCTTACGGATGCGCAGTTCGTTCTCGTTGACCTGCTCGATGATGACGGTGGCATTGGCGAAGGCTTTAGACAGGCTGACACGACCCTTCGCGTCCGTGGATCGCGTTTCTAAACCCACCTTTGTCACTTTCTCTTTTCAGCAATTCATCTGGGCTTAAATAAGAGAGGGGTTGCGGTCAAGTGGGAATATCCCACCTGCCGTCAGAGGAGTTTACCAGACGGAATGAGGTCGCCTTGCAACGATATCGGGCGATGCCTACGTTCCCTCCTGAACTGCCTAACTCCCGCTTGGATCGAGGGATGTCCCCGTTTCTGCCCCGCGCTTAGCTTAGGCGTCTTCGCCCCGGTCGGTGAGCGTGCCGTCCAGATTCCAAGGGCATTCCTCAGGGAAATCCGCGCGGGCCAGTCTCGTCTCCGCCGCAGCCTGCTTGCGGGCGTCCGCATAGGCCTCGGCGAATACCTTGACGGCGTGATTGCGGAGGGTGCCGCTGTCGAGGAGTTGTCGCAACTCCCGCTGTTGATCCAGGATCGTTCCCTGCCACGACCCTGAACGCCGCTCCGGCTGGTGTTCCCACTTCAGCAGATGGGCGAGCAGCGCGACGAGCCGGCTTGAGACTTCCCGCCGGTCCCGCTTGGCCATATCTGTAAGGTACTCCGCGAGGGCCACCGCATCGAGCTGGTCGAATCGGCCGCTCCGAACCAACTCGGCCGTCTGGTCCAGCCATGCGGTCTCGTCCGCCTCATACAGGGTAGCCAGAGCTGAAAGCGTTCGCGGCACCATGACGTT
>JAYVYS010000204.1:0-3138 GCA_043784005.1 Isosphaeraceae bacterium | reverse complement strand
GGGTGCGGACGTCTCGGCATGGCGAAGTAAAAGGAGTCGGGTTTGCTGCAATGCCTTGCTCCGGAGCTCGAAACGGCCGATCATAGGGCGCCGACGAATCCGGTGTAGGCCGATGGCCCGCCTCGTTCCATCGATCCGCTCAGCATTTGACGGACGATCCCGGTCTGAACGGGATGGCTTCCGTCGTTCGCGACACCGACCGCGTCGACGCCATTTCGGGTCTCGAGATCACAAAATCGCATCTTCCCCAGGATCTCCTCATTAAACCTTGTACCACGTCGATTTCTTGAGGTCACGCGATGGCGGAAAGACTGAAGTATCGTACCATTCTCCTGTTCGGAATGCCCGGAAGCGGCAAGGGGACCCAAGGGGCCGTGCTCGGTCAACTTCCAGGTCTTGTTCATATATCGATGGGTGAAGTCTTTCGTAAGATCCCCAAATACGGCAGATTCGGACACGAGATTACCAATTACACTTCGCAAGGTGCCCTGGTTCCCGACGATTTGACGGTAAGGATCTGGGAAAATCATATCAAGATTCTCGAAATGCAGGAATTCCTGATCAAAGAGCAACATACCCTTCTGCTTGACGGCCTGCCCAGAAATTACAAACAGGCTGAGAAGCTGCATGGAATTCTTGACGTGGTTCAGATTTTCCACCTCAAGATTCTTGATATCGCCAAGGCGATCGACCGCCTCAAGGCTCGTGCCTTGAGCGAGAACCGGCTCGATGACATGAACGACGAAGTCATCAAGCGTCGGCTCAACACCTATCACGATGACACGTTCAAGACCCTCAGCTTTTACCCCAGCGAGCTTTTGTTCGACGTCGACGCCGGCCAATCACCGCTTGACGTCCTGAAAGACATTGTGAACCGGATGTCGGTTCTTCAGAAGTAATGGCTTGGCGATCGGCCCCCGAAGGGTGTCAGCGTCTGGTAACGACTTCGGCGGCGGGGTCTTTGCGTCGCGACGGTTCCGCGTTAAGTTGTTGACGACATTGTGCCGAACCGGGCTCGACCTCTCCTCGCCTGTCCCGGTGATTCCGCGCTCAACGTGACCCGGGGGATTCCCCGCCGGGTGGAATCACAATCCCTCGCATGCACCCTCAAGGAGCGATCAGGATATGTCGGTCTCTCCGAAGCTCGCTGAATCGTCTGAATTTCGGCCCTTTGTTCCCGACTCGCAAACGATCCCCGAGTTAACGTTGTCGGCGGTGTTGCTGGGATCGCTCCTCGGCATCGTCTTCGGGGCGTCCTCGCTTTATCTCTTCCTCAAGGTCGGGATGACCGTTTCCGCGTCGATTCCGGTCGCCGTGATTTCGATCACGGTATTTCGGGCGTTCTCGGGTATCTTCGGAACCCGTCGCCGAACGATCCTTGAAAACAATATCGTCCAGACGGCGGGATCGGCGGGAGAGTCGATCGCGTTCGGCGTCGGGGCGACCATGCCCGCCTTGATGCTGCTGGGCTACGACATGGACCCTGTCCGCGTCATGATGGTCTCGGTCCTAGGCGGCATCCTCGGGATCTTGATGATGATCCCGCTCCGAAGAGCATTCATCGTCAACCAGCACGGAGAGCTAAAGTATCCCGAAGGGACCGCCTGCGCTAAGATTCTCGTCGCGGGAGAGCAGGGGGGAGCAAGCGCCAAGACCGTCTTCGCAGGATTCGGGATCGCCTTTTTCTACGAATTGCTGATGAAGGCAACCAAGTTCTGGACCGACGTCCCCAGCGCGGTGATTGAAAAAGATCAATATAAGAAGGCGATGATTGCGATGGAGGCGTCGCCCGCCTTACTAGGTGTGGGGTACATCATCGGCAGAAAGACCGCCTCGGTAATGGTCGCCGGGGGGATTCTGACCTCGCTCGTGATCGTTCCCATGATCGCCTACTTCGGTGAAGGGCTCACGCAACCGCTCGACCCCGCCGTCAAGCTGATCCGGAACATGGACGCGACCGAGATTCGTGGCGGATACGCCAAGTACATCGGCGCGGGAGCCGTGGCGGCAGGCGGTATCATCAGCATGTGCCGGGCGTTTCCTTTGATCGTCGGTTCGCTTACCGGCGGCTTGAAGTCGATCCGAAGAGGAAAAGGCGGCGCGGTGGAGAGTGGCGGACGGACGCATCGAGACCTGCCAATATGGGTCGTCGCTCTGGGCTCGATCTTCCTGGTCGCGGTCGTCGCGTCGTCGAATCTGATCCCCACGAATACCCCCGGCAGAATCGCGGGGGCGTGCATGATCTTGATCTTCGGCTTTATGTTTGTGACGGTCAGCTCGCGAATCACCGGGGAAATCGGCTCGTCCTCGAACCCCATCTCGGGAATGACAATCGCCACACTTTTGCTCACATGCTTGATCTTCGTCTTGCTCGGCTGGATGGGAGAGCAATACCGCGTGGCCGCGCTCTCGATCGCGGCGATCGTTTGCATCGCTTCTTCCAACGGAGGCACGACGTCGCAAGACTTGAAGACAGGATACCTTGTCGGCGCGACACCCCGCTCGCAGCAGCTTGCGATTGTTTCGGGGGCGATCACTTCGGCCGTCGTGATCGGAGGCACGCTGCTCGCGCTGAACGCGCTGAACCGTGATGTGACCGATGATCCGCAGTATCTCCCCACGATGAACGCTCCGATCGATCAGATCACGCAGACGGAAACCTACAAAGGGGAATCGTTCAAGGTCTGGTGGGTGAGCCGGAGCGCGGCGAAACCCGGTGTGGAAGCCGGGCGTTATCTGGTCGATCCTTCGACCGGAAAGCCGCGTTTTCGCGACGACCCGGGAATTGGCGGCATTGTCAAGAAACGCGCGGACGGCTCTCCCGCCGAGAAGTTCAACCCGCCGCAACCTGACCTCTTCGCCACGATTATCGACGGAATCTTGACCAGGAAACTGGCGTGGGTGCTTGTGATTCTAGGAGCTTCCCTGGCGGTCGTGATGCAGCTCTGCGGCGTCTCGGCGCTGGCGTTCGCCGTCGGTGTCTATCTTCCGCTTTCGACGACATTTCCGCTCTTCATCGGCGGGATGATTCGAGGCGTGGTGGATCGTGCTCGCAAGATGTCGGACGAGGAATCAGATTCGAGCCCGGCCGTTCTGCTTTCCAGTGGCTTGATCGCTGGCGGCTCAATCGCGGGCATC
>JAYVYS010000203.1:0-2590 GCA_043784005.1 Isosphaeraceae bacterium | reverse complement strand
GGCGTGGTGACGACGGCCACGACGAAGAGCAAAGTCGCGATCAACTTGATGCGCGCATCAACGCGCTGTAAGGGCGCATCGTGCATGCCGTGACGTTCGATCGCGTCAAAACGCATCAAATTCACTCCCTGCGTCGGCAACGGCCAAGGTCGGATTTGAGTTTCTCGCTTTGCTCTTAATTTTGATCCTGTTCATGGTCCATGCCAGCGAGATGCCGAATCCGAATACGACAATCGTGCCGATCGCGCCGGCGGCTGCCGTCGCCAATTTCAGAGAGAGGATCTCCAGGCCGGGAACGTGATAATCCGGAAGCGGAGCGGGAAGGATCGACTTCGCGGCTTTCTCCGTCGGTGAGAAACCTAATATTTCTTCACTTCCCACATATTCTAATCCGTCATCGAAGCTTGATGCAAACGGAGCGAGGAAGATTCCCACCGCCAGCGAGATCGCCAGTCCCGCCGCGCCGATTCCGACCCATTCGCCTTGGCTCGTCGTCCGTCGATGCGTCGAGCCGTCCGGATCGAGCCCTTCGATCAGATCAGGGCGGGTCATGAGGATGAAGCGAAGGACGAACCCGGTGATTAGGGCCTCTCCGACGCCGATTACCGCGTGGACCAACGTCATGAGGCTGAGCACTCGCAAAAACTCAGGACCGCGCTTCGAAAAAGCGAGTTCGACGGAAAACGCTCCCGCCGCCAGGATCACGGAGATCCAAGCTGCGAACATGGCACCGAGCAACACGCCATTTCTGCCCCCGATCGCACGACGAAGGGGCGAGTAGATCATGCATCCGCCAACGGTACCGATGAGGCCCATATTAAGGAAATTGGCTCCCAAGGTCATCAGTCCACCGTCGCCAAAAAGGAGGCACTGCACGATCAGAACCGCAGCGATCACCACCGCGCCGCCCCAAGGGCCGAGCATTACGGCCGCAAGCACTCCCCCAAGCAAATGCCCCGACGCCGGGATCACTCCGAGCGGAAAATTCACCATCTGAGCAGCGAAGACAAATGCAGCCATGATCCCCATCTTGACCGTCGTCGATTCCCCGAGTTTCTTCTCCAAGCATCGCAGACTGAAGGCCAATCCCGCCGCTCCGAGGACCATCGTGGCGACGACCACTTTCGCGTCCAGTAAAGCGTTTGGGATGTGCATGGAGAATACTCGCGGATGCAGGAGAAAGCTCCAGATTGAACGCTAATCTTAGCCGAGGCGCGCCTGTTCGTCAAAATGTTCATACCGGATTTCGGCCGCATGGTGAGCCGTGAAACAGGACCAAATCGCGGCGGATCCACTGCGGAGTCTGCAACGTTTTTGGGATTAGTCGGAATCGGTCGAGGCGCTTTCGGGTGTCCGGACGGCGGGCATGTTCCGGAGGGAGAGTTGGAAGCGCTCGCGGAGGATTTCGCAGGCATTCTGGTATAAGACCCGTTCGACCTCGGCGCTTCGATGATCGCTCACCGCCAGGCGACTCGCCTGAAAGGCCGAGATTTTCGGCAGAGGAACCTGGGTCTTCCCCGTGAAGATATCGCTCCAATGCCTTTGTCCCCGGCAGGTGATAGAGAGTCGGGCCTCGATTTGGCTGAGGCGATTGGGCGACTGAAGATAGACCTCATTCTGAATCTCGACGACTACCAGCGTGACCTGAAAGGGGGAGAGTGTATTCCAGAGATCGTCCCAAGACGACTCCACTGGCTTCGGGAGGTAACCCCGTTCCTGGAGCGCGGTCTTAAGCTCGGGGCGAATCATGCCGTCATAAGCGGAGCCCGATCCCATCGTGAACTGACCCTGCACCGAACCGATCACCACGCCGAACCGCGAGATGATCCGCGCGGCGAGAGTCCGAGATTGCTGTTGCAGGCGATCACGGTCTTGCTTGGAAAGTTCGTCGGCGGTCCGGTGTTGATGTTCGGAAAGTTGGATCGCTTGATCGAATTTCCCGGCGTCAAACGCTTTGACGGACGACCTGCCGTCGGACTCGGCCCATTCGAGTCGAAGACTCTCCAGGGTGTGTTCGATCCGGTCTCCAAGTCCGCGGAGCGCCTCATCTTTTTGAAATCGGGCGCGGAGTGTGAGGGCCAGTCCCACAGATCTCCCGACGTCGACGGGTTTGGGGTCGGTCTCAATCGCGACGAGACGAGCCTCAGCCTCGGTCCGGGCGAGGTCGTTTCGGTGTCGACGGAGTTCACTCAGGTCGCAGTGCGCGGAAGATTGCCCGCCCGCCAGCGTTAACGCCCCTTCGATCGTCGCGAGCGCCTCGGCGTAACGACCCTGCCTCTCTGCCTCTCGTGAAGAGTCGATCAGCCTGGTGAGGGCTTCCGCCTCGGCGGAGTGCCATCGAGACCGGACCAAGCGGCTTGCGCTCGCCAGGGTGATGGCTAGGATCAAAATGACAGCGACGGGCCGCGCCCAGGCCGGCCAGCGTCGTCGATGTTTCCAGGCCCGGTTCGATCTCATCCGTCGAATTGGCTCGGCACGTTGCAGATAGGGGGTCTCAACCCACGTCTGGCACCAATCGCAACGTACTTCTCGGCCCGGGGCGAGGCGTATCAGGTTGATGACACACCCGCATTCGGGACAGGCGAACGAC
>JAYVYS010000202.1:0-5949 GCA_043784005.1 Isosphaeraceae bacterium | reverse complement strand
ACTAAGCTAAGGATTAAACCCTTACCAGAAAATGGCTTGCGTCGCGTCCAGAGTCGGACATTCTGAATCAATGCTGATATCTGGCTTAATCCATACGTCTTGTGTCCAAGATATTTTCTCTATTATAGGTATGTGAGCTAATATGGATTCGCGATGAAATGCGCTGAAGATCTCGATCTTAAGTGTATATTGGATATGGTTTTGCGCCTTAGGGCGGGAAAAAGGGGACGGAGTGAATTAACGATCGCGTTTTGTATAACAATCAGCCCGGACGACACTTACGGCTTCTAGTAAGAAAGGTTGATACAATTCACTCCGTCCCCTTTTCCTGACGCAATGTCAAACTTTGAGGGCGTGGAGAGTCATGATCGGTGCCAGCACGTTTCCCCGATCGAAGCCAATGTCAAACTTTGAGGGCATGTCCTCGCATACTCGTCAAAATTATGGCTCACCGAACGAAGCCGCCTCCGGGCCGCGAGGCGTCGCGCCGAACGAATCGTCATGTCCTTTTGAACACCCGATTCCATGAAAACTGGTCTTTGACCCGACCCGCGCCGAGCACAAGGCTCTAACGAGGATTCCGCTCGTTTCCTAACCAAAACGAACAACAACGGCCTATTTTCCGAGCTACCCTTTGGACTCTACGATTGCTGATTTGTTCTCAAGGCAATCCGACGCGCTTTCGCGTGACCCATTCCACCGTGACGACCCCGAAAAAGAGCAGTAAGGCCGCAGGCTGATCCCAGAGCGGGATCTCCTCGGTGCGGACAATTTGCCTGGTCCGGGCCCCGAGCATCGGGGGAACCTGGTCGGCTTCGAAGTCGGCGAAAACCTTGCCGCCGGTCGCCGTGGCCAGGCGATCGAGCGGGTCGCGCGCGGCGGCCAGCTCGACGCGCTCCGAGCCGTCGCGCGCCACGATTTCCAGGGTGGCCTCAGGGACCGGGTTCATGGCAAGGTGCAACGCATCGGCAATCGCGGGCGCGTCCAACCGTACCACATAGGCACCCATCGGCAAGGTCGGGGCGACCCCTTCATAGGTTCGGGGCGATCCTGTCGCCAGTCTCAAAGGGACGACAGCCAACGCCTCGCTCGCATCCACGTCGACCCCCGCCTTGAACACCCTTGCCGCGATCAAGAGGTCGGGTCCGACGCCCGGCACCCCTTCGCTGATCCTGGCTTGAAAGGTGGTTGGCTCGCCTTCGGCGGCCCTTGGCTTAAGCGGTCCGAACCTGACGAACGCATTTCCCGCCGCGAGCTTGCCTCCGGCCGCCCAACGCACGACCTGTCCCCAGAACCGATGGTGATAGGCGTCTCCCACGCGATGCCGCCATCGCCAGGTGGCGTCGGTGCCGACGAACAACACCTTGCCCAGCCCGTAAGGCTGCGCGGCCATCAGGGCCGAGGAGGAATCTTCGCCCGCAAGTGCCAAGGGGGTTGCCCCTGGCTTGGCCCTTCCCG
Organism: Isosphaeraceae bacterium; assembly: GCA_043784005.1. Taxonomy (GTDB): domain Bacteria; phylum Planctomycetota; class Planctomycetia; order Isosphaerales; family Isosphaeraceae; genus JAYUFP01. The sequence continues at coordinate 4,491 of JAYVYS010000202.1, read as the reverse complement.
CGAGCACCCAGGGGAGCCTGGGAAGCCCTTTCCAACGCCTCGCGGTTTCCTCGAAATCGCTGGCGAGCTGAAGCATCGGCCATGAGCCGGCGTCCGCGAGGACCGCCTCGATCGGCGCGAACGCCACGCCCGGGGGCAAGCTCGGGTGCGAAGCGTCGTCCCCCGCGCCTTCCACGTCGATCGGTTTCGGGTCGGTCACGGGCAAGAGCTTTCGCGAAGCCTCAATGGCCGAGAGGCTCGCGGCGAATTTCGGCCCGGGGCTGAAAACCAAGGTTCCGCCGCGCTGGGATACAAACGCCTCGATCCGGGTCCAGGCCTCGGTGGAGAGGTCGAGCGGGTCGACGTCTCCCACAATGATCGTGTCGTAAGTCCCCAGCGGGTCGGGGACCGCGTCTTCCTTCGCGGGTAGGCGATCTTTATAAGTAAACGCTTGATCGCCTGAAGATCCTTCACCAGGTTGATGAAAAACGATCGCCTCGACACTCACGCGGGGGTCGCGTGCCAGAGCGTTGCGAAGGTAGCGAAACTCCCAGCGCGCCTCGCCATCGACAAGCAAGACTTTGGCCTTGTCGTCGGCCACCTGGATCGACACGGTGCGCCGGTCGTTATCAGGCCGGACATCTCCCAACATGGGGGCGATGGCGACCGTCAACGGCACCGAGCCAACCTGCTCCAGCGGCACCCGAAACGACAAGGTGGGACGCGAGCCATCGGTGGGAGCCGTTACAACCTGCCGCAAAGGGGACGCACCCGGCCGTTCGAGTGTGACAGAGACTTCCTCGCCGGCAAGGCCATCAAGCTTGAGGGTGGCCTCGATCGTGGCGACGTCTCCTTTATAAACGGATTCGGGCGCTTTTACCGAGGCGATCGCGGCATCTTTAGGAGGCAGTGTCGAGCCCACGAGCACGGGGAAAACGGGGATGCCCCGCGCGGCGAGACGGTCGATGGTGGTTGACGTGTCTCCCGAGGCGTTGCGGCGGCCGTCGGTGACGAGCACCACGCCGAGCACCGGCGCGTCGTCTTTCCCGCCTTTGAGGGCTTCGGCCAGCGCGGGCTCCCAGTCGGTGGTGAGAAAGGCGGGATCACCGGGATTCGTCGGTGTTTTGAGCAAAGCGTCAAGTTTCCCCGACGTGGTCTCTTTCGCGAATGTGAACGCCTCGACGGAATGGTCTTTCGCCAGCAACGCGAGAGGAGCCTTCGAACCTCCGACGAGCCGCCGCGCGACCTCTCGGCGAGAGACGGCGTCGATCGATTCGCCAGGGCTGATCCCGAGCAATTTGACGAGTTTCTCTCGCTCGGCCGAGGTCCGGCCCGGGTCGGCGGCGCTCATGCTTTCCGAAGCATCGACGGCGACGATCACACGTCCTTTGATGGTTTCACGAAAGGACCGCGCCGCGATCGGCTCGAAGAGCGTCGATACGAGCGCTCCTGCCGCGATCAGCCGGAGTGTCAGCAAAAAGAGCCCGGCGCGTCGCGAGACGAGCTTTCGTTCTTCCTTGAAAAGCACGATCAAGAGGACGCCGGCGACGACTCCCGTCGCGATCCAGAACCCTCCAAGCTCTCCCCCCGCAAGCAAGAGTCGACGTCCGCCCGGCAGGTTGAAATTCATGAGAGGGGTTCCGGGCGGGCAGGTCCATGGTGGCGAGGACCGGGCCAGGGGGCACGGTTGTCAGGACGGTGACGAGAGGCGAGACAGAGGAGAAAACTCATCATTAACAGGCGGCGATCTCGATCCGCGCGTCGGGATTTTCGTCGAGCAGTTTCGCGTAAATGGGGACCCTGCGGAGGAGTTTCTTCAAGCGACGCGGGCTCATTACTCTGACTTTCGATTGATACTCGGCACCGACACGAAGCGGCACGCGGATGATGGATTCCTCTTCCTCTGCATACTTGGATCGACGCGCCATCGAGAGCACAAGCACGCCTAATAATCCCCCAAGCAACAACGCTGGTCCGGGCATCGCTTCCTTTTCGGTCTTGAAGAGTCTTGGAAGGTGGACATCGATTTCAAGCACATCGGTTGTGGGCCTTTGGGAAATCGCGCAGATTTCGTCTCGGGGAAGCTCTCCGGACCGGATCATCCGTCCGATTGCATCAATAATCCCCGATTCATAGCGTTCCTTTCCCGCGAGTTCCCTCGACTGCCCGAGGCTGGGAACCTTGATCTGCGCGCCACAATCGCAACGAAGGTTCGTGCTCGCCTGAGACGCTTTGACGGCGAGCAATTCGCCGCAAGCGCAGCCCACCGAGAACGCTCCGGGCGCGGACTGGTTCCAACCGGTCTCGCGCTGACCGCCGGATTTCGCGGAGGATCCCAGGGGAGCCACCGGCGGCTCGTAAGGGTTCCCGATGCCCTCATCAGAGTTCCCGACATTGGGAGCGGTCATCGTGGACGGTCTCAAAAAATCAACGGATTGGATTGCTCTCCCTCTCGGTAGTCAATCAGCCGCGACCGAAGGCGTCTTCGCCACACATGATAACCGCGGGACCGAGAGTGAGGAAGGAGGCGGGGCGAGCCAGCTCATGTCACCGCAGTCAAAAGAGAGAGGTCCTTACAGACGCGCAAATCCTCTTTCATCTCGTCGGAGCGACGATAGGGATGCGTCTGGCGGCCGCACTCCACGTCTTCTTTTTCGAGGTTGGCATCGGCGGATCTCTCGATACTATCGTTGGAGGGCTCCTGATCGATTACCCGGTTAAAGGATTTTCTTCCTCGCGAAACGTCGCGAATGAAGTATGTCGGGCCGAGCCTTCCTTGAAGACCGTTTCGCGGTTGAATTCAAATGCGATCGCGTTGTGATCTTCGACTTACTCTTTGACAATTCGACCGTCTCGCTAGAAGAGTTCCTTCTCTTGATGGAGGTTCGTCAAACTGCGGACCTCGGGGACAATCTCCCCGAAACGAAGCTAGCGGTAATCTGTGTGTAGGTGTTGCCCGTGTGCCGCGATGTGAGTTGAGAATTCGAGAGACGAAATTCTAGGAAAGGCAATCAGTGCGGGCGTTCGGCGTTGATCGGGGGTTCCCGAAACGAACCCGAAGTCAAACTTTGAGGACATCACGGGCTCTTTCTCTTGAGGGCAGGCTTTCCCGAAACGAACCCGAAGTCAAACTTTGAGGGCATCACGGGCTTTCTTTCTTCTGGAGTACGTGGAGCTTGCTCCCGCTTTCCGAGATAGCGAGTGACCTGATCTCATCGGTTCCAAAGCGTCGGCAAGCCGACGCATTCCAAAAGAGTAAGTTGCGCAATGCGGAACGTAAATCTTTCTGGGGCATCGCGCCAAACGAACCCATCTTTCGGTTTCGATCGCCTCGCACGGTCACACACCTCTGTGGGAAACAAGGCTCGTCATTGCATTCGTCCTCCCGAACCGTTAAGCTCTCCGGCATAGTCAGGTGCCAGGGAATGGGGTGAAAAGCCCCGCCCGGCCGGGACCGTGAGGAGGCGCGATTTGATATCGACGCCTTCGAGTCGGACCTCTGTCACCTTCCCGCGTCTCTGTTTCTCGTTGCCGCGACGCCCGGCTGCGGGTCCCGTTCCTTGGGTCGACGGGTTCCGTAATCCCCTCTGACCCAGGGATTGTTTTTTTCGAATGATGCATCCCCATGTTGGGTCGGCCACCTTTCTTGGCCCACGTCGATGTTCGCGCCAGGCGTTCACGTTGATTGAATTGCTGGTCGTGATCAGTATCATCGGCGTCTTGATCGCGCTGTTGTTGCCCGCCGTCCAAAGTGCTCGAGAAGCGGCGCGGCGGATTACCTGCTGGAACAACCTCAAGCAGGTTGGTCTCGCCGCCCACGGTTATCTCGGCAATTGCGACACCTTTCCCCCTGGAGGTTGGCAATGGCGACGCCCGAATGTGCCTACCGACCGTCAGATCGCGTGGTCGGCCCTGATCCTTCCCTGGATGGAACAGGCCTCGCTTTATAACGCGCTGAACATCATTTTACCCTTCGATCACCCGACCAACACCACCGCTGCCGCGACCGTGCTGACGGGATATCTGTGTCCGTCGTTTCCTCGCTCCGACCCCCGTATCAACGGCCGAGGCGTTTGCGACTACGGCGGGATGTACGGCGAGCGAATCACCCAGCGCAACGACCCGCCAAACGGCTCGATGCTCTATGACCGCTGCCTGCGCGCCTCGGAGTTTCTCGACGGACTTTCCAACACGCTGGTCGTGGGTGAGGATGCCGGTTTCCCCGATGGTCAGTGGATCAACGGATTGAACGTCTTTGATCAGGCGTTCCCGATCAACAAAGCACCTGTTTACGAGAACGACCTGCACTCGAACCACCCCAGCGGCGCGAACGCGCTTTTTGGTGACGGCTCGGTCCACTTCTTGAAGGAAACCCTCGCCCCAAAACCGCTCGCCGCTTTTTGCACGCGGGCCGGGGGCGAGATCGCCAATTTCAACGAATAAGGATCAGGTCGGGAATCACTTCCCGAGTTTGCTTCGAGGGTGGCTGGGGTTGAGCCTGGGCGAACCCCC
>JAYVYS010000201.1:0-2279 GCA_043784005.1 Isosphaeraceae bacterium | reverse complement strand
GCTTCGGCTTCGACGCACCAGGCGGCGATCAGGGTTCCTTCGAGAAATCGATGGGGGTCTCGTTCGAGATGGACGCGGTCCTTGAACGTCCCCGGCTCTCCTTCGTCGCCGTTGACCGCAAACAGCCGAGGTCCGGGTTGTTGACGGACCAGCCTCCACTTTTGACCGGTCCGAAAGCCTGCGCCTCCGAGTCCTCGCAAGCCGGCAGCTTCAACGGCGTCGACGACTGAATCCCGCGACTTCGAGCCGTCGCGAAGCTGCCGGATGAGCGAGTAGCCGCAGTCGGCAACGTAGTCGTCGAACGTCTGGAACGGGGGAATCTCAGCCTCGTGGTGGGTCGATTCGACGACTGTTGTCACAAGCTCGACTGTGGCGTGGTCAACCGGTCGACGGCCGACGACGGCGACCGGGGCCGCTTCGCAACGTCCAACGCAAGGGGCGGGGAGGACTCGAACGTTCGGCCCGAGCGTGTTGCGGAGGTCCGCCTTGAGTCGTTCGGAGCCGAAAAGCGAGCAAGTCAGGCTCTCGCATACCCGTACGGTCAAGCCCGGCGGTGGCGTCGCTCCGTCGCGAACCACGTCGAAATGGGCGTAGAAGGTCGCGACCTCGTAGACCTCGGCGAAGGCGAGCGACATCTCCTCGGCGAGCGCGGCCAGAAGCGGAAGCGGCAGGTGGCCTCGACTGTCCTGGATGAGATGGAGGTGCTCGATCAAGAGGTCTCGACGGCGGGGACTGTCTCCCAGCAGGCTTTGAATCTCTTCGATCGCTTCGGGTTCGACAACCCGTCCTTTCGGGAAGGCTCGTGGGGCACGTCGACCCGATCCGGGACGATCTTCGTTGGAACCGACCGGCCCGACCGAAAAGACGCCCGACATGCCTCGATTACCCTTCGATCCGGGAAGTCGCGCGCCCTTTGGTGGAGAGGCCGAAGTTCGGCGAAGGCGCGTCGTTGGATCGAGTATACGGCCCAAACGGCCCGGCGAAAGACGGAGGCGAGCCAAAGGGCCGCAAAATCCTTGTAGCTGGCCTCTGTGAGGCTGGTCCACTGTGGTCGATCCGGGACCGGCCTCACAGAGGCCAGCTACAGAGGAGTCGATCAGGGGTTTCGAGCGGTCGTATTCGCGGTGGACGGCTCGACGGTCCACTCGAACGCGGCGGTGAACGAATCCCACCAAGGCGCGACGCCGGTCAAAGGGTCGGAATGTCGCCCCAAACCTCCGGCCGAGGGCGGGTCGATCTCAAAGACAAGCTGGTAGGCCCCTGGCTCGGGACTTTCGACGTTCGCGCCATAATGCAGGCCGTCGAAGGCGACCATCGGCAACATCTCGCCTGATTCGATCGCCTGGTTCGACCCAGCCTTGAACAGGCCATCCATTCCCGCCAGTATCTTCAGCACCGTGGATTTCCCTGTGCCGTTGGCGCCAACCAAACCAACGCGGTCCTTGCTGTTGATCAGCCAGTCGAGCTCTTGAAAGAGAAGTTTATGGCCGAAACGTTTTCCGGCTCCAGTGAGTTGCAGCATTGATTATTTATTGAATCGATCTAAGAATTTTTCCGGGGTGGGTGCCGTTCAACTTGCCGTCTTCCACGATGGGCGTGCCGTTCACCAGCACAAAGTCGAAGCCTTCGGTGTACTGGTGCGGCTTCTGAAACGTGGCTTTGTCTTCAATTTTCGCCGGATCGAAAATCAACAGATCCGCGGCCATTCCTTCACGCACCAATCCCCGGTCGCGAAATCCGAAGGTGCGCGCTGGAAGGGACGTCATGCGGCGGATGGCGTCTTCCAGCGTGATCACGTTCCGCCGCCGGACAAATTCGGCGAGCACGCGGGAGTTGGTGGCGTAAGAGCGAGGATGCGGCATACCCACGCCGATTTCCTGCACGCCTCCATCGCTGGCAATCGCTGTATTCGGATAGCGCAGAATCCGCTCCACATCTTCATTCCCCATGGAGTGATACACCATTTGGGCCCCGCCCAGCAGAATCATATCGAGGATGGTTTCGATCTCCGCTTCCACAGTCGCGGGCCTGCCCTTCATGAGCGTAATTTCACTGATGTTCTTGCCCTCATACGCAGTCTCAGGCTTGAAGGTCGCCACAGTGGCGTACTGGTAGTTCTTCTGGCCTTTGCCCGAAACTATCTGCTGCATCTCTTTCACGATGCGCGCATGGCTTTCGGGCGAGTTGATGCGTTCGCGAATCGCCGCAGCACCATCCGCCAGCGCCCAACTGGGCAGAGTGATGCCCAGATTCGTGCTCGAATGATCGTAGGGGTATTG
>JAYVYS010000200.1:0-8340 GCA_043784005.1 Isosphaeraceae bacterium | reverse complement strand
GTCTTTGACATGCGCGCGATAGGGTTGCGCGGCGGGAATCAGCCAGGTCCCTTCGGGAAACTTGACCCCGGCGGTTTCGAGCGTCTCGCTCACGCGGTGGATCTCGATCCCACTGTCGTGGAGGATTTGAAGCATCTTAGCCGTCGAGCCCGGATCACGCTGATCGGTGGAAACGATCCAGGCATACGGGGGTGATGTCTTGCCGCGCTCGATGGCGTCGCTCGCCATATTCGCAAGGTTTTTCTGGAACGGCTCGCGATATCGAGCTGCGAGAGTCAGCAATGAACGTGCGCAGACTTTCTCATATTCGACAATATCACGAAGCCGCCACCAGCCGCCCGGCCAGGGGTCGGTGAAATTCACCGAGAGCTTGTGATCGTTAAAGCCGCGGGTCGCCCCTTTGAGTTCGTCATCGGCCAGAAAGAGGGGAGAGGCCATTCGCACGCTCGCGGCCTCGGTCAAGACGGCCACGATATTGTGGCGCTGGGGAGTCGTCCGGTTGCCGCCATTCCACCAGTTGTCGTACATCGCGTTGGTGAGAATCCCCTTTTTGCCAGCGTCGGCGAGGTCGCTCGCCATGTGGGCACCGATCAGAAAGATACCTTGAGAGAGACGCGGGTCGAGGTTCGGATTGACCGGGTCGTAGAACGGAGGAACGAACAGTCGGGCCCCTTTCGTCCCCATCTGATGGACGTCGTAAAGGATCGTCGGGAACCATTCCTTGTAGAGCAGTTTCGTCAGGAGCTTCGTCTCTTTCAGGTTCAGCATGAACCAGTCCCGATTTGTGTCATGCCCGGCGTATTTGTGGTAAAGCTCGATCATCCCCGAGCCTTCCCACGGGTGGCCCTTGGATTGTTCGTACCACGTCGCCACCTTATCGACTCCGTCGGGGTTGGCGGAGGGAATGAGGATCAAGATCGTTTTGTCAAGGATTTCGCGGGTCGCCGGGTCGTCGCCGCCAGCGAGTTCATGAAGGAGTTCCATCGCCATAAGAGTCGATGCGGTCTCAGTCGAGTGGATCGAGCAAGTGATCACAACGACCGTCTTACTCCCCGCCAGTCCGGCCTCGCGATCTTTGAAGTCGTTGAATATTCGAGGGTCGGAGATCGCTTGCTGTAACTTGCGATAACGGTCCAGATCGGCGATGGTTTCCGCGCTAGAGATGAACGCGGCGAGATAAGGCCGGCCTTCGGTGGACTCTCCAAGGACGCGAACCGAGACCCGATCTGAGGCGCGGTCGACCTTATGGAAGTAGTCGCAAACGCTCTTCCAGCCGACGAGCCGTCCGTCCGCGCCGGCACGGAAACCCAGGTGCGATTCGGGTCCAGGCACCTCGGCCCCTCGGGAATCGTGCGCAAGAGTGATGAGCAGGGGAAGGACCCAAGCAGCAAGATCCAGGCGGCGCATCATGTTGCCGTTCCTTGGGGACAAGAATCGAGGTCAAACGAGGATCGATTGCCGCGTTGAGGTTAATCGTGGGATCGAATTTTGACCAGGGTGTGCTCCGTTCGTCGGGTACCATCACAGGGTCAAATCGGAAAGGAACGCCATGCCCAACGACGAACCGTTGAGATCGGGGAAACCGCCGAGACAGGAAGGAGCGAAAGAGCGACGAAAATTTGAGCCGAAGCGATCAGCATCGGATGCGGTGATGCGATCGCGTTTCTGGGAAGCGAAGGATACCCTTTCGACTTTAGGGCCCATTTGAGGGCGGTTAGGGGATGCAAGCGTTGTTGTGTCGGAGTAAAGTGATTGTAAGGCTGTCTCATGGGGCGAAAAACGCCAGTGCGAAGCGTTTAAAACCTTGTCCATTCGATCCGGGAGGCCGTTGATGCTCGACATGGAATGCCCGAAATGCGGCAGATTCGGGTCGGTTCCCAATGACAAGGTCAACTCTCGATTGGTTTGCAAAAAATGCCTGACGATCTTCCACCTCACGCCGACCGGTCGAGCCGTGCCGGGTGAGCCGCCCGACCACAAGTATGAGGGTCAGCACGCGCCTGGAGCCGCGACTGTACATGTGCAGAAGCGCGATGCGGTTGACTTCATGGCTGATTTCCGAGGCGTGGGGCGGGCTCCCATGATGCTGGGAGCACTTGCCGTCGGCCTGATCGCCCTAGGTGCCATGTATTTTCTGGGCGGAGACTCTCGGGGCGACGTTCTTCAGATCCGCGCCAAGAAAGTGGCGGATGCTCTGGAACGGGACAATTCCGATTTCGTGAAGGCGAATGCAACCAAGACTTCGATTCCCGAGATCATGACATGGTTCGAAAAAGTCCACCCGATCCTCGCGGAGATGGCGCGTGAGTCGTCGACTAAAGAGATCAACGATTTCGTGTTCGTGATCGAGGAGAATCCGGTTAACAAGATTGGACAGGTCGAGATCTCATACACGATCACCAGAGGTTCGGCTCGCAGTGAAGCGATTGCTTCGGAAGCCGCCGTCGTCGCCAAGACCGGCCGAACCTCGCTCACTCTCCCGGTGTACTGGGTTCTCGACGACTCGGGAAAATGGGCGATCGATGGCGCGAAGACCCTCGCCGCCTCGGCGAACATGCACTGAGATTATGCCTTGTTCAAACGTGAGGATTTTTTGTTGTGTGGGAGAGGGGCTTGGTTCCCGAATCACGGGTGTCGCGGAAGCATGGGGAGACGGAGCCGCCGCGATCAGGATCTATCCCTTCGTGCCGCTCGTCAGACTCCCCCCCATGAACCTTCGACGATCGTGTGATTACGCGAGGACACCGCCGCCGCATCCAGAACCCGTACAACTTCACGGGCCTGCTCCGCAGTGACAGCGAGAGCGACGTCTCCGTTGAGATGGTTGGCGATGTTGTTGTAGTAATCGTCCCAGCTTCCTTTGATGGTTTCAACTTCGCTCTCGCTCATCATTCCCGACGCATCCGCGCGACGGAGCACGGTCTTTTGGCCAGCCGGTTCTTTCGCGGCATCGAGATCGCCACCACGAAGGGCTTCTTCCTGAGGATCGACACCAAACTTTGCGAGGCCCCCTTCCGTTCCGACGATCCACCATCGAGGTCGGTCCATCCGACAGATTCGGCTCGTTTCTACCTGAAAGAGTGCGCCTTCGAATTCAAGAACGATCCGCCCGTGCCCTCCCGTCTCCACTCCTTCCCAAGGGGCGGGCGTGAGCCAGGCCGATACCCGACGACACGGTCCAAGGCCGAGCTGAAGCGCCTGATCGATCAGGTGCGCGCCCCAGTCGTGTAGGATCGTCCCGGCCACTGTCGTCTTCCCTCGCCATGCTCGGGGTGAGGCATACCGGCAGACCGCGCTTTCGAACAGCAGCGGTTTCCCGATTAGGCCGCGATCGAGGACGTGCTTGACGGTCAGATAATCCCAATCCCAGCGGCGATTTTGAAAGACGGAGAGCATTTTTCGAGAGCGATCACGCGCCGCGATCATGCGATCAGCTTCGTCGGTAGAGAGCGCCATCACCTTATCGACGACGCAGTCTCTCCCGGCGTCGAGGGCCTGGATTGCGAGTTCAGCGTGGGAATCGTGAGGCGTCGCGATGACCACGAGTCGGACGACCGGATCGCTAAGCGCGTCGGTCAGTGAGGGATAACCCTTGACCCCGAGGGTCGAAACAGCCTCGTCGCGGATCGTTCGGTCGCGTGCGACAACCCCTCGTAATTTCAATCCGGGTTGGCGGAGGATCAAGGGGGCGTGAAAGGCCCTCCCGGCCAAACCGAAACCCACGATCACGGTTTCGACCGGAAGAGCGGAGATTGAAGACGCCGCTGCTGTCATGGGAGGAGCTTCAACTGGGCATTGATCGAGACGGTTTGATCGATCTTCTTGTCATTGAATGTCAGGCCGAGATTGATCGTCTGGATGATCGACGACCCCGTGATCCTGCCGGCCTTGGTATCGACCGAGACGGTGCCGGTCCCTTCCTGCTTTTTCATCTCCAGGACGAGCGGGCTGTCCGCCTCGGGCTTGATGGACGTTTCCAGAATCGAAGTGATCTTGGCGGTTGTATCATCAAGTTCCGCCAACAGACTCTTGTGGGTAAGCGTGAGCTTTAAAGGCTGGATCGGCAGCTCGATTATGCTCGACCAGGTGTCCCCCTTGGAGACAGGCTTTTCTGGGAGCACGGGAACGACCTGTGCAAACACGTTTTTAAGCCCTTTATCGCTCAGGAAGCTCCCTCCGTCGGCGACTCCAAGAAACGGAGACGCCTGCAAAGCGGCGGTCACTTTCTCGGGAACCTTGGCTTCGAGCACCTGGCCCCGGGCGTCAATCTTGAGCGTGAATTCCGGACCGATGGCCACACTGTAGACGTCGTGGAACTGTTTGGTCATTCCTTCGCCTTGTTTTTCAGCCTGAGAGTCGTAATTGAGCTTCTGCGGCCCGGCCTCGACCATGGCCTGAACCCGCTTCATCTCCATCGAGATGTCCGCGGTGCCATCGGCGGTGACACTTTTCACTTTCCAAGTAAGGGTGACGATCAGATCGTTCTTGCTCGCGAACTCGTTGTCCTGCGTCTTGACCTTGATCTGGTTCTTCTGGCTAAATTCATAGTTAAACGTCTGGCCGGTCTGAAATTTCCATCGCAGCGGAGTCTGCGCCTGGGCGTGAGCGACCATGCCTATCGCGAGCGTCGCCATGATCCCCGTTCGGCATGCCAGGTTGCGAATCGTCGACAACATGCGAGAAACCTCCTGAAAGGAACGGGTCAACCTCTTCCCGTCCCGTCTTTTGTGTACGAGCCGGGCGATGAGCCCTGGTGTAATCATCGCGTCGCAATGTTGAGCATAAGCGGGAGCCTCTCGAAGCGGAAGACCCGGCTAGATCCCCAGGGTCATTCATTGGTCCAAAAAATAGGTAATTCGGCTGACAGGTGCCACGCGTTCGAATCCCAACCCGTTGCTCTCCGGTATTTATCTCCTCGATTTTGCAACAGTGAACGTCATGGGCGTGACCCCTCTTGTTGCGCGAGCCATTCGCGAGTGAAATTAAGCATGGCGATTCGCAGCGACGGAAGTTCCCGCCCGACGAGGCAAGACGAACCGATGCCGACTGAATTCGACTGGAAGCTTTGGCCCGAGACCCAGGCCTGTATCGACAACTGGGTCACGTCCGCCCTGACCGGCAATGCCTTCGCGGCTAGGCTATCTGAACGTATGTGCGCCGAGACGAGTACGCGGTTCGCGGATTGGATCGATCACATCATCGTGATTCAGCGTAAAGGACTTCCCACGGAGCTTGTACGTCTTGGCTACGGCCGATCGCCTCTCTTTTACGCGGTCGGCACAGCGGTCTACGCTCATGAGGGCGGAAAATTCCCTCGGATCGTGCTCGTCCCCGGCCGCGACTCCGAACCTGAAGTTGACGTTGTCGAAGTCGCGATCAAAGTGGAGTCGTTGGGAGCGTTCTCAAGAGCCCACGACGTTGGCCTCGAACCTGTGGGCTATCCGATCGGGCCGTATCGCATTGCCAGGATCGCCGGAGCACGGACCAGCCTGGCGGTCGTGGAGCGTCGCGGTTATCTCGGGTTTGAGCCGTTCCCGGGTGACCTTGCCCGCGAAGGACGGATGAAACCCCACGCGGCGCGTGACGCAATGGCCGCGTTCGAGCTTTGGCAAGGGCGTCGCCGTCGGTTCGACGAAGATGCCGAAGGGTTTGACGTCACCGAGACCACCCTCGATCGCGTGCTCGAACTCTGCGGCTCTCGCGACTTGGCTTGCCACCTTGTTTTTGAGGCCGAGCGAGATTACTGGCAATCGCGAAACCGGGCAGCTCGCGTCCAGAAAGCGCGACAAGATCGCCTCGGGCTGGGATGGGCCAACCACGATCACCACACATTCCGATGCTCGCGACGGTTTTTCCCTCGCGTGATTAGGCTCTTCAAAAAGCTCGGTTTCACCCTTCGTGAGCGATTTCACGCTGGCGCTAACGCGGGATGGGGAGCGCAGATCCTCGAACATCCCACGACGGGCGTCGTGATCTTCGCCGACCTCGATCTCGCCACGGAAGAGGCCTCGGCCGACTTCGCGCATCTCCCTCTGCCCGAGCTTTCCAAGCCAAACACAGTGGGGCTCTGGGTGGGCCTGCACGGAGAGTCGATCCTCGAAGGCGGTATGCACCATCTCGAAGCCCAGTTCGATTTCGACGCGCTCCGGCTCGCCCTGAAGACGGAAGAAAATGTCGAAGTCATGACGCCGTTCTCAGACTTTGCGTTCCTCCGTCAGGCGTTTACCGCGGGCGAACGTTGGCCCGTCTCGAAGCATCGTGCCGACCGGTTGCTCGCGCTGGGCTGGATCGACGCAGGTCAGCACGCGAGGTTCCTGTCGGAAGGGGCGATCGGCAGCCACCTCGAAAACCTTGAGCGGCGCGACGGATACAAAGGTTTCAATCAGCAATCCGTCAGCGCGATTCTCGCGGCCACCGACCCGCGTTTGCACTGAGGAACAATCGGCCCCGGCAACCTTGGAGGTCTTGATCATGGCGCAAACCGCCTTCTTGCTAGTCTCTCTGATCTTTCTCGGACAGACACGCGGGGCCGACCCGACTCCCGAATCAGTCCTGAAAGCCAAGAGCTTGAAGCGCAACGGGACGACATATGTCCTCCCCGTCGAAACTGAGTTTCAGCGCAAGCTTAATGTCGCGCGAGGTCTTTTCAAGGATGTCACCGCCGCGTCGCAGAGAAAGCTCGATTATGAGCGGAACGTCGAGGACGGCCGCGAAAACCTTCGACAGCTCGAACAACAGCGCGTTTTCGTCAACCAGCAACTCGCACAGGCTTCGACCCCTTTGGAACACAATCGGCTGGTCGCCGCGACCAACGCCCTGAACGGTCAGATCAATCTCCTCAGTCAACAAGCCTCCGACCCCGGTGCCACGCAGGCGCTTGGTGCCAAGCTAGCGTCGCGTCGCGAAGATTTCATTCAGGCGGTTTTGGACCTTCGCCCGTTTCTCGACAAGGCACAGGAGCAGTATGCCGAGGCTGCCAAGGACCCCGAGATCGCGAAGGCCCTCGAATCGCTGCATAAAACGACTAAGGCGAAACTGACTCTCGGTCCTTCACGTTCGTTTCTTGAGAATGTAAAGACATTAGAGAAAGTGGAAGCGTCGGTCCTTACTGAAAGCGTCGAGCTGAGAAAAGATTCTGGAGTCTTTGTGGTGGATGTCACCTTCAACGGCAAGGTGACCAAGCCTTTGATCTTCGACACGGGTGCCTCGACGGTGGTGCTTCCCGCTGACCTTGCCGCGCAGATTGGCTTGAAGCCAGGTCCAAACGACCGTGAGGTCAAGGCGGTGGTGGCCGACGGCTCCGAAGTGACCGCGAGGATGATGACGATCCCGTCGCTTCGGGTCGGCAAATTCACCATCAAGGACGTCGAATGCGTGGTGATGCCCACCGAGAAAAAGAACGTGCCCGCGCTCCTAGGGCAATCGTTTCATAAGCACTTTACCTACAAATTCACGCCGGAGACCGGAAAGCTCGTACTCTCAAAAGTGGAGACCCCCGAGCCGGTCACGACCGGGTCCAAAACCAAAACGGCGCGCAAACCGGGAAAAACCAAGAAGACGGCGAAGACGGTGGATGACCAACAACCGGGCTCATGAATTCGTAGGGTTCACGATTTGCCGACCGGCTCAATCTACAGTCTCCGCTCCATCCAAGTGAAAATCTTTGACCTCAAGCTGCACCTCCCGACGTCCGTTCCACTCGTTGATAGAAGGTTGGAAGGCCAAGGAACAGATCGTGTCGGCCTTGAGGGATTTGCAGCGGTCAGCCATGTTCCAGGCGATGGCCTTGAGGATGACGTCTCCTTGCTTCACGCGGAGCTGGACGTGGTTCTTTCGCTCGCCGACGATCTTCGGATCGCCGATGAGTCGGACCTGATTGACAGAAAGCAACGGCCGAGGGTTTCCCATCCCGTAGGGTTCAAGTCGCTCGATTTCTTCAATGACCTTGAGGGTCAGGCTACCAAGCGGCACCTCGGCATCAATCCAGAGTACGCGGTCTTTTTGCTCGGGCGTGAGGGTTGCGCGACAATACTGGTCGAACTTTTCTGCGAACGCGCCGAAGCCGGAAGCGGACAGCTTCAAGCCGGCGGCGGCGGCGTGGCCGCCGAATGTCGTCAGACCTTCTGAGCATGATTTGAGAGCCTCATAGAGGTTGAAGCCGGGGATCGATCGGGCGGAACCCTGGCTCCCGGAGTCGTTGAGAGCAACAACGATGGCCGGCCGGTGGTAGGTTTCCGCCACCCTGCTCGCGACAATGCCGATCACTCCGGGATGCCAACCTTCCTTGCCGATGACATAGGCACCGCGCTCGCCGACGTCTCCCGCAGCACGAATCATCGC
>JAYVYS010000199.1:0-3198 GCA_043784005.1 Isosphaeraceae bacterium | reverse complement strand
ACGCGAGCACGCGTCAGCGTCAGCCAGTCGATCCTTTCGGGTGAGTGGACCTCGATCGGCAAGTTATCTTTCACCAGCGCGGCACCTCTCGCCCGATTCGACGGGGCGGAACTCGCTCGGTCACTCGACAGGTCGGTCGGCTCGGCATTTGTTTCCGTGAAGGTCGTCAAGAGAACCTCCGGTTCCACAACCTTGCGAATCGAGAACCGACTGCCTCTCACACTCTCTGGCCTGGTCCTACGGACGGGCGATTCGCTTGGCGAGCCATCGGTTTCCGTGAACAATCTGGGCGTCGCTCCTGGCCGTTCAGTGATGGTTCCGTTCCAGGCACCGAATGCCTTCGTCGACCACGTTGAGTTCAACGGACTTTGAGACGTTGGTGTCCGGATAAAAAAAAGAGAAACCTCAAAGGCGCGTCCGAACTTCGGACGCGCTTTTTTCGTAGAGACGAAACGGTGCGATCCTACCCAATGAGTTTGGGAGGTGGCGAATGCTGAATGGTCCTCCCCTCGGACGGATCTTGCCTCCCTTGTTTCTTCTGCGCCTTCCCCGTTATCATGTGGACATTGATATTTCACTCTGAGAGCAAGTTTCGTCCAGGAAACCGTACTGATGCCGAGGAAACGCCTACGCGTTTTGTACTCGGGGAGGGTACAGGGGGTTGGATTCCGGTTTACGTGTCAGCGGTTGTCGGAACTTTTTCCGATCGCAGGGTCGGTCCGGAACCTTGCCGAGGGTTCGGTCGAACTTGTTGCGGATGGAGATTCTGACGCGGTTGACGGGTTTCTGGCCGCGATCCACTCCGAGTTGGGCGCCAAGATCCGCAACGTCGCCGTTTCCGACGAGGAATGGCCTGAGCATCCGGACGTCGCTTTCGTGATTCGTTATTGAGCCGGTTTTCGTTCGACGCTCCGAACGTCATCTTCCTTCTTCCTCTGAGATCTTCCTTCCATGAAATCGTTTACCATCGCCATGGCGACAGCCAAGGAAGCGATTCGGCAGCCTGCATTTTTTGTGCTGGCTTTCATCGCGGGGGCTTCCTTGCTCGCGTCGATGGTCGTGCCGTACTTCACGTTCGGCGAAGACATCAAGATGTACAAGGACACAGGCCTGACGACGATCTCGTTCGCGTGCCTGATCCTGGCGCTGTTGACAGCCAGTTCGACCGTGGCCGAGGAAATCGAAGGAAAGACCGCGATTACCCTTCTCTCGAAGCCGATCAATCGCCGGCAATTCATCATCGGCAAGTTCTTGGGGATCGAGATGGGTGTTCTGGCGTTGTATCTCATTCTGGGAACAATGTTCGCTTTCGGCGTCTGGTACAAATACGAGTATGACCTCCGCGAATCGGCCGGCGGGGTGGCCGACCGGGTTCAGCAGTTCGCCCAGGTGAAGCAAGTCCTTCCCGGATTGGTCCTTGGATTCTTTGAAGTGACGGTTCTCACTTCCGTGAGCGTCGCGATCTCGACGCGACTGCCGATGCTCGTGAATTTGGTGGTCAGCCTCACCATCTTTTTCCTGGGACACCTCAGCCCGATCCTTGTGGAACAAGCGTCCCAAGGTCAGGCGCAGGGAACCGTGAGCGAGTTGGTGACATTCATGGCACGACTGTTCGCGTGGATCTTGCCGTCACTGGAATATTTCAACGCGAGTCCCGCCATCGCGACCGGCGTTGTGATCCCCTGGGCAGGCTACGTATTTCCGGCGTTCCTTTACTGCATGTTGTACAGTTTAGCGGCGCTGCTTTTGGCGTTTCTCTTGTTCGAGGATCGCGACCTTGCATAGCGGGCGATAGGATCGAACTGACTTCGATCCGAAATCCCCGTTCGAGCCGGGTCTGAAGGCATGCGTCCGTGGATCGTCGAGCTTTCCTGGATCGTCTGCGGACGGCCGGGAATCGGTTTGTCGATTCGATACTGCATTCCCGTACCCGGGCCCATGGGACTGAAGCATGCATGCCGAGGCATACGCCCGCGCTCGTAGGCTTCTGAGCGATCGGCGGGGGGCGGTGATCACGGCCGGGATTCTCGGAGTGGTCCATTCGCTCCTTGTCCTAACGTTGTTAATGATTGTCGGGCTATTGACGGGACTACTCGCCTCGCTCGGCGAGGCGCGATATCCCGCGACGGCGGTCTCCGGATTACCTGATTGGGTCGCGAGGCGGGCCACAGGCATCGACCAGAACGATGCGTTGTTTGACGATACGGGCCTGTTTCCGATCGTCGCCGGCAATATCGATAGTTCGAACGTCGTTCACCAATCCGCCGCGACGGTTCTCCTCAAGTTGCTCAACAAATTTCCGACCCTTCGGAACAACGTTGGTGCGCTCGCGTCCCTGCTCGCCGTGGGGCTCGGGCTCTTGCTCGCGCTTTCGGTGATCGCGCAGTACCGCCGTTCCCGGATTTCGGATGCGGTCTGCCTGGCGGCGACAATTTTACGGCGTCAGATTCATCGCCAGATGTACCGGCTCGGTCAGTCTTCGCTCGCTACCGAAGGGACCGGTCAAATTGTCAATCTCATGACCCGAGAGGTCAACGACATCCGCGACGGGCTCTACTCCGAACTTAGCGACGCCATTCGTCTTCCCATGCTTGCCATCGGGCTCTTGCTCGTCGCGCTGGGGCTCGACTGGTTGCTGACGATCTTCCTCGCCGCGCTGGGTGTTTTGATCTGGCTGACGGCACGTAGGATTCAACGCGATTCCAGGACGGTTAGCGACGCCGCCATGCGGGACGCTGCTGTGCAATTGACGCTGCTTCACGAAGATTTCGGCTTGCTGCGTACCGTTCGCGTTTATGGGATGGAGACCGTTGACAAGCAGCGGTTCGACGAGCACGTCGAGCGTTTCCGAGAGGCGGATGCGCGTCGGATGAAGACGCAGGTGCGGCTCACACCGACATCTTGGTTGCTTTACGGGGCGGCCGTGGCGCTGGCGTTTGGCATGCTCGGATATCGGGTCACGGTCGCGAGGCGAATCGCTCCGGCGTCCGCCATCGCACTTGCGGCGGCATTGGTCGCTTTGACATATCCCGTGCTTCGCTGGCTTCAAATGCGGAAAGCCGTTCGACAAGCAAACCGCTCGGCGATCGGCGTTTTCGAGTTTCTCGATCTCAAACCCGAGTTACACCAGCAAGGCGGCGCTCACTTCTTGGCCCCGATGCGCGAGAAAATCACCTTTGAGAACGTAACCCTGGAAAG
>JAYVYS010000198.1:0-6860 GCA_043784005.1 Isosphaeraceae bacterium | reverse complement strand
ATCCGAATCGTTCGTGAACGACCCGGAGGCCAACTCCCTCCTCACCCGCCCCTATCGCAAGCCGTACATTGTGCCCGATCGAATCGCATGAGCGATCATTGAGAACAAGGAAATCTCGCCTCTGAGCGCCAAGGGCCGATGATCCATCGAAAGATCATCGGCCCTTGGTATTAACCACTCAGCGATCTTTATCTCAAAGCTTGCACCACGAGAACGAATTCCCAAAGCTCCAACCCTTCCCCGAGCCGACGTTGCAGACGCTGGTTAAGCCACCGCCCCAACCACCAGTTCCGCACGAAGACACCCACCCGCCACTCTTGCTGCCGTGGTCACCATCCGAGTTGTTGTGGCCACCCGAGCCACCACCCTTACCGTGGTCGCCGCCCGAACCGGTATCGCCGCCAGAACCATCGCCTTTACCATGATCGTCACCCGAGCCACCACCCTTACCGTGGTCGCCGCCCGAGCCGGTATCGCAGCCAGAACCATCGCCTTTACCATGATCGCCACCCGAGCCATTACCCTTACCGTGGTCGCCGCCCGAACCGGTATCGCCACTCGAGCCATCACCTTTACCGTGATCGCCGCCCGAGCCGGTATCGCAGCCCGAACCACCGCCGGTGCCAATGCCCGGGCCACCGTTATCGCCGCTGATGAAACGGCCCTGTGCGTGGTAGAAATTGTTGCTTCCCGCCGGGCCGAACGTCGTGATCACATCGCCGCAGACAAAATCCACCTGGAAGTTGCTATTCGGGACCTTCACGGTGACGGAGTGATTACCTGCGCCAAAGGTCTGCGTGGTATAGCAGAAGACCTTCTGAGCCGAGGCTGTGTTCGCGTCGAAATACGACTGCGGCGCGGTGTAACTGACTAGCGAGAGCTTATCGGTCGAGCCCGAAGGAATCGTGAAGTCGGCCTCAACGGTGTCGCCGGCATGCACATGGCCGCGAAGGTCGGTCACCACCGTGCTGCCGTTGATCACGTAGTAGACGTTGGTCAGGTCGCACGTGTTCATCGGCTTGCCAAGGTTGAAATTCAGGCTGCCAGTGCTGAGAACGCTCTGAAGCCCATCCGTCTTACCAGGGTTCGCGCTCGCGGCGTCGAGGAACACGCCCGTCTCGCTATGGCCGCTCGACTCGGCATAATAAGACTTCGCCTGGGTGATGATGTGATCGAGCGTGGCCTGATCGGTATAATTGGGATCGGACCCCGTGACCTGGAAAGCGCCCTGGGTGAAGTCGGGCGTGCTCCCCTTATCGTAAAGCAGCTCCCAGATCGCCAGTTGCAGGCCCGGACCTTGAACGTTGGTCAGCGAGCTATTGCCATAATGATTGAACAGGTAAGCGATTCGCCCCGAGTGGTCGGCCGAGATCGTGCCCGTTCCGTCGTTGAGCTGGCTGATCGGCCGAGGGGTCACGCGGTAGCTCTCGCCGCCAGCAAAGCTCAGGTTTTGAAGGTCATTGACGCAAAACGTGTGGAACCCGGAATTCAAAGACGTATCGCCCGGCGAAGTACCAAGCGTGTCGCTCATCGGGCCTACGCTGTTGACGATCGCGCTCCCTTTTACAACGTCATTGACAACTCCGAAAGATCCATTGATGATCCCGCCGTAGTTGACATAGACATTGGAAGGGTCGACCACCGACACCTTGATCGTCTGCGAGTCGACGGACGACGCCGGGTTGAGCTGCGAGTGAATGTCGTTACCCATCGCGCTATAGCCGGACGGGACGGTTTCTTTCAACAGGTAGTCACCCGTTCCAAGCCCGGTGAACAGGTATTGCCCGTTGGCGTCGGTCGTCTGGGTGGCGATCGGGGTGTTTCGACCGGGCTGGTAAAGGTCGATCTTGACGAATGAAACCCCCGCGCCACTCCCGCCGTCGAGCAGGACCGAACCCGCCAGAAACCCGGAGGCAACGCCTACGGTCATCAGCTTGCGATCCTCGACCACCTCGATCATCGGAGAGAGTTTTCGACGTGAGACTGACAGTGTCGCCTTCGAAGACCTGAACCAGTTTCGCGAAGTGTTCATAAGAAGCCTCACATGTTCAAAGGTTTTTTGCGAGCGTTCGACAGAAGAACGTACTTAGGGAACGGTGCGTGACCTCGACGTGTCACGGAATCAACAAGCAGGGAGGTTCATCGGCGGGAGTGGCGATCGGGCAGGCCACTGCGAATCGGAGGGTTCGCTATCGCGGACCATTTCGCGGCGATTCAAAGCATGGTCCGCAATGACGCATCTTAAAACACTACTATGTCGATGTTCTATTATAGCCAGAGCGACCATGTCCCCGTGGCAAGGACATAGGCCGCGATAAGCGCGTTCGTGGTGGCGTGAGCGACAACCGCGTCGGCCAACGCTCCTTTGCGGTGGTACGCCAGAGCATAAATCGCCCCGGCAATCACCCCCGCGACCAAACGACCGTGGAGCGCTCCAAACAGTAGGGACGAAATCAAGAGGGAGGCAGTGGTAAGCGTGCCCGGTGAGACGGAAGCGAAATCGACCGAAATCAGGCGGCGGGTGAGATAGCCTCGAAACGCAAGCTCCTCGGCAATCGGCACCGTGACCACCGAGCCGATCACTCGAAAGACCAGCCAGAGCCCGGCCAGTGGTCGAGCCATGTGAGCAAGTTTCGAGGCGATCTCGGCGGAGGCGTCCGCACTCGGTGTCGGCTCAAGGACCATCCAGATCAGAAACGTGATCGACCCCAGCCCCACCGCGGGCCACGACCAGGCCGGAGAAAACCCCACATACGCGCTTCGGAATGTATACAAGGCAAGCGCCACCGCCACGACACGTGCCGGATAAAGCAGGTCGAAACCGATTCCGTGTCCCAACCCTTGCGACAGCATGACCACGCCCACCAAAGCCAGCAACGGACCGACGTAGGCTGCGGTGAGACTGGTTTCCCCAGGAACCGTGATTCCGATCGGTGGGTCCGAGATCTGGAAAACTCGGGCCTTGCGGCTGATGGCGACCAGCCCGAGAGCGACGGCATTAAACGCCAGCCAGCCCGCTTGTGAGTGAAATCCCCCGAGCGCCACCGACTCTGACCAGAGGGTACCGATCGTAATCAGACTCGCGATCCGCAAGGCATTTGCCAACCACATCACCAGCGTACCGACGGGCAAGAGCCAGAGTGCCTGCGGGAACCGTAGCGACTTGCGAAAAGCCCATAGATACGCCGTGAGAAACACCCAGATCAGGCCGATGCCTTCAAACCCCGCGCACTCCGGAGCAATTTCGACCTGGAACCCGGCCGTCCCGAGAATTTGTGCGGCCGGGTCGGCCACCACGTCCGAAAAACCCAGGCTCAGCAACGTGCGGACCATCCCGAACGTCGCGCCCGAAAGTGGACCCCAAAGCCCGGCGGTCAGTCTTCCGGCGAAGATCGCCGCCGCTCCCAAACCCAGGGCCGCGCTCAAGGCCCCGGTGCCCCCGCGTGCAAGCTCTCGCCAGGCACCAAAGGGAACGACCGCCGCGAGCCAGAAGCCCAAAGTCGCCAACGCCGCGATAAGCCAGGCAAACACCCAGGCCAGAGCCGAGGCCGAGCGCCCGGGATGCCCTTCCCAGACTGCGGCCGTTAACCCGACCAGTGATGCGAACGACGTGAGGTGCCCAAAGACCAGAAGAAGCGTCCAGCCCCGCGTTGAGCCGAAAAGAGTTTCGTCGCCAAGCACTCCCGTCCAGAGCCCAGGACCTCCGAACACCAGCGCCGCCGCTGCGACCGCCATCAAAATTTGCGGCAAGTACCGCAAATAGGCGACCGCCTGACCCCACCAGAGTCCGCTATCCACAAGCCCCTGAGCGTCGAACCGATAGGAGAGGCCGAGTACCTCCGCCAGCAATAACGCGGCAAGAACGAGCACGACTCCCAGGCGTCGCGGAGGCAAAAGGGTCTTCGTTTTCGACGTCCGGTTCTTATAAGATTCAGCGAATGCGTATCCCAAAAGAAGTCATCCAGAGGTATTCGTTTATCAACATTCACGATAGCGACTGGACCCGGCTCCCCTCGATCCCTCACATCCGCCCTGAATGACGTTCGGCGGACCCAGCCACTTGATCGCACTGACTCGAATATACACCCTGCACAACGTAGGATCGGCACGTTGAGAAAGACCCACTCGCGTGTTCCAAAAAAAGTCGTCGTTCAAAAATTCAATGGATGGAGCGGGGGAAAAGGTTTCCCACGCCGCAGTACGGAACCCGCTACGCGGCGAGGGTGTGGTTACTTACTTCGAGCGGCGACGATCGGTCAGGATCATCACGCCACCACTCAGCAAGGTAATGGCGCTGAGGATCGAACCGGGATCGATTTCCGGAACGGCTTTCGGCGGACCGGCACCCGCTTCGGCAGTGCCGCAGATCGCGGCCAACATCAAAGCCAAGCCGGTTAGCTTCCACGCACCTCGAAGCACGAAAGTCATGCGAGTCGACATTCTTGAGATCCTTCCTTATCAAATGATGGGGTCGTTTTAATGCGGTCGAATTAGAAATCGCCTGAGCGAGCCTGCAGACACAATCGCCCTCGGCCAGGCTGACCCATCTTCCCGAACTTCATCCATCATGGGGACGACCCTAGCTCGCCTTCAATCTTGAAGGCAAAAAGCAACGAGATTCAGGGATGAGACGTTGACCAGAGTGAACGTGCCACTCTCACATCCGCCTAAACAAGACGGTCGCGAATCCGCTATTCGTTATCTAGGCGGGCATCGACTCCGGCCGTACGGGGAGCCACACGTCCTTTGCGGATGATTCTTAACCTTTTCAAGGCGATCGCGAATCTTGTAGGGTGAGTGAGCCCGCGACCCACCTTAACAAGAGGAAGCTCCATGGCCTTCGCCCATATCGCCCTGCCAACTCGCGACATTCGCAAGACGGCCCAATTCTTTGAGGCCACTCTTGGCTGGCACCCGATCGACCGGCCCAACAATATCGCGATACCCGCGGCATGGCTGGAAATCGCGCCGGGGCAGGAGGTCCACTTGCTGGAGATTCCCGAATTCGCCCCCTCTCCCTTTGAGCGCGAATACGGCCGCCACCTTGCCGTGACCTATCCTCGGGAGGAATTCGAAGCCCTGCAAAACCGCCTCCGCGCCGAAGGAGCCGAAGTCATCGCCGCCGAACGTCCCACGCCCTTCGCTCGCTTCTTTTTCCGGAGCCCGGATGGGTATGTGGTGGAGGTTGTGGAAGAATGAACCCAGCTCAAGCCATTGGCGAATGCAAAACCATCGCCCGGGCCGATCAAGCTCGTCGCGGACGAAGTCACAGTCCCCTTGTATTTAGACGAACCTACGCCAGGCGAACGAGTCAACCTATTGTCATAATTTATGTTCATGATGCAAGATAAGCGTGACATTCTATCGCCCATAAGCCAAGGTCCATGATTGTCAAACTTCAAGCCGAACGGACGAAGTTACGAACGCATTTTGATATCGCGACTCAGTCTCAAAAACTATCCGAACTGATGACCTCTCCATTGCCGACACTGCCCAGGGCGCGCCACGTGGTTCCGTTGATGCTGCTCTTGACGAACCGAACCGAGCCGTCGCCGAACAGAGAATTGACGCCGCCGGGGTGGTAGCTGCGAGAGATAATCGCGGCGTAGGTCGGTCCGCCCGACTTTTCGCCTTTGCTGATGAGGTCAACCTCGGTGGCGGGAGAACCTGCCATGATCACCTTGTTCGGCGGCCATGCGGTCGTGAAACCGGTTTCCGTCGACGCCCCATCGACCCATTCACCGTGCCCGGTCGTTTTGAACGTGCAGGCTCCCGAGCGGTACTCGGGAACAGCGGTATACGGGTCCGCGCTCGGTGCCGGGATCGAGCCGGGTTCAACAACCATCGACAAGGTGCAAGAGGTCAGGAAGGATTGGTAGGTTTTGACCTCGGATGAGATGACGGTGTTGCTCAGGCCGTCGGTGAATTCCGCAAGGCGACGGCTTCGATTTGGTCCGAACGCCCCGCGATTCCCAGCGCTCACCACCCCCCCAAACACATACCAGTCTCCCATGTTGAAATTGTAGTTGATCACGCCGTACTGGCTGGTCGTCGCAAGCTTGGGCTCGGGCCGGATCTCGCTGGGACAAAGGAAGCCAGCGATCGTGAGTCTCGGGACGGTCGCGTTGTCTGCCGTGGAATAAGACTGCGTGAAGTTGATCGCGTTGAACGCCGAGTTCTGTTCCAGGAAGGGGAGCAATCGGGCCTGAACGCTCCAGCCGTTCGACCAGAACGCTGTTCCATTTCTGGCGACCACCACGCTCGGCGGCAGCGCCCCGGCGATCCCTTCATAGTTGGCCAGTGCCAGCCCGAGTTGCTTCATATTGTTCGTGCATTGAATCCGCCTGGCCGCTTCTCGCGCGGCCTGCACCGCAGGCAACAACAGGGCGATCAAAACGGCGATGATCGCGATCACCACCAAAAGCTCAATCAGCGTGAACCCTCGAACCAATCGTACTCGCACGAGAAAAACCTCCGCTCCTGTTGAATATGAGACTCAATCTCATTACAACGTGTGATCCTAGAGATTCGGGCCGAGGTTTGTCAACACTCCCGGTTTGAGTCGCGAAATTAGCCCTTCCACGATAATATTCGTGCGCCGGCGTCGAAAGACCGGCGTTGGACGTCCCACGGTTTTGATGTGTTTTCCGCTCCCCGAGTTTGAAGGGCTGCGACGCATGCTGGCGATTCGAGAGCTTGTAAAGGTTTACCCCGGACCGGTCGCGGCGTTGCAAGGCGTTGATCTCGACGTCCCTCGCGGCATGTTCGGCCTGCTCGGACCCAACGGTGCGGGGAAGACCACGCTCATGCGGGTGGTCGCCGGGCTGCTGGAACCCACCTCGGGAACCGTCACCCTTGAT
>JAYVYS010000197.1:0-6340 GCA_043784005.1 Isosphaeraceae bacterium | reverse complement strand
AGGAAAACCCACTGGGCGACCTCCGCGACCGTGCGACCGCAACCACGGCAAACATCGTCAAATGTGGTCGAACAAACCGCCACGCAGGGAGTATTTTGGTCCTGTTTTTCCAGGTTCGAATCCTGGCCGGGTAATTCCCTTCTTCGCTCGCATGCGGACTTTGAAACTCTCACATCAATCGAAGTGACCCACTATTCAAGTTGTGGCGCATCCGCAACGGGCTGCACTCAGCTTACCTATTTTGTCGAGACTGTGCGTTTTTTTGGACCGATCATCGACCTGGCTCGATCGACGAGGGGCTTCAGACCCCGTTGCTTTTCGAACATCCTCCGAGCCGTCCCGGCGACGAAAGGATCTGGAGCTCCTCGCCGAACGTGAGACACCGTCTCGTGTTCTTCAAAAATCCAACCCTTCCTTTGCTGAAACTCGGGGATTTACGAATTCAGCCCATCCGCGCACAACCAGACCGAGCATCCAGGCAATCGCCATGAGCGTCCCTCCTGTCAGGAGTGTGACAAGCAGGCCGCCGATTGCACTGGCGATCTTCATGTCTCGACTTACAAGGGCGACCGATTCCCCGACTGACAGACTCAAAAAACCCGACGTGAACTGGAGGAGGGGCCAGATCTGACTGAGTGCCACGATCGAGCCCCCCGAGTTCAAGACGAAACCCATTCGCGGAATTTTCCTGACGGCTTCATACCCAAGGAACCAGAGCAAACCAATCGCCGCGCACATTCCCATTCTGGCGATTCCCTCGGTGCAGGTTAAGCCAAAGGGAAGCGGTACGATCAGATTTGCAACGAACACGACGACCCAATAGCGCTGTTGCCGATTCAGGTTGGTCTGGTTGAATCGTTTCATCGAAGTCATCCCCATACTCAACCCATCTGCGGCACGACCCAGATCGGAGTCCGGGCTTCTGACGCTTGCAGATCCGCCTCGAATTGAAGCGTCTCGGCAATGGCGTCGAGTCCTTTCAAGAGTCGATTTCGCTGGTCCTCCGGAACCACAAACTCGACGGTCAGGTCTTTCCCGTCCGATGAATGGACCGTCACGGTCTTGGCTTGGAGGTCGACGGTGGCTTCCACTCCCTCATTGCCGCAGGCACGGGCAACGGAATCCCAATCGGCCTGCGGAAGTTCGATCGGCAGCAGGCCGTTGTTGAAGGCGTTCCCTTCGAAGATATCCGCGAAACCTTCGCCTCGCACGGGAGCGATCAAGACCCGAAAACCGGCCTGTTGCACGGCCCAGACCGCATGTTCCCGGCTCGATCCACAGCCGAAATTGTGACCGACGATGAGCACCGAGGCTCCCTTCGCGGTCTCCTTGTTGAGCGGAAAATCGGGGTTTAACGCGCCGTGCTTCTCTGGGTCATCGGCCTCGGGAGCGGCTCCGGGTTGATAGCGCTTGTCGGCGAAGAGCAGGGGGCCGTAGCCGGTACGCTCGATCCGCTTCAGGTAGCGCGCGGGGATGATCAGGTCGGTATTCACGTCGCTCCAGTCGAGCAGAGCGACGCGGCCTCGGTGCTTCACGAATGCTTCCATCGATTCCTCGAATGCCAGAGTGTGAAATAGGGCGGAGATCGCTTGTGCGTCTCGACGCGAGAAACGATTTACTTGAGAAGTTCGCGGACATCGGCGAAGCGTCCCGTCACGGCGGCGGCGGCGGCCATCGCGGGGCTGAGCAGGTGCGTGCGACCGCCCGGCCCTTGGCGGCCCTCGAAGTTGCGGTTACTTGTGCTGGCGCTACGCTGGCCAGGGGTGAGCTTGTCTGGATTCATGGCCAAGCACATACTGCAACCGGCCTCTCTCCACTCCGCGCCTGACGCCCTGAAGATCTTGTCTAGCCCTTCCGCCTCGGCCTGACGCCTGACGACTTCGCTGCCCGGCACAACGAGGGTGCGGACCCCGGCAGCCACTTTCCTGCCGTCGAATACCTTCGCGGCCGAGCGAAGATCTTCAATGCGTCCGTTCGTACAGGAGCCGATGAAGACGATATCGACGGGGATCTCGGTGATCGGTGTGCCCGGCGTCAGTCCCATGTAATCCAGTGCCCGCCGCGCATCTTCGCGAGAGGCGAATGGGACGTTTTCAGGCTCGGGGACGCGCCCCGTCACGTCCACCGTCATCGCCGGGTTCGTACCCCAGGTGACCTGCGGGACGAGTATCGACGCGTCGAGGGTGACGTGGCGATCGAATGCCGAGGCGTCGTCGGTGCGAAGACTTTTCCAATCAGCGAGCGCGGCTTCCAGGAACTTACCCTTCGGAGAGAAAGGCCGATCAACGCCCATGAGATACGCGATCGTCGTGTCATCGGGTGCGATGAGACCCGCCCTTGCGCCGGCTTCGATCGACATGTTGCAGATCGTCATCCGGCCTTCGATCGAGAGCGACGAAATCACCGGGCCGTAATATTCAAGGACATGCCCGGTCGCGCCCCCAGTTCCGATCTCGCGGATGATGGCGAGGATAATGTCCTTCGGCTCCATCCCGGGCGCGAGGCGACCGGTCACTTCTACCCCGAACGATTTGGGACGGACGCCTTGCCAGAGCGTCTGGGTCGCCAGAACGTGTTCGACCTCGCTAGTTCCAATCCCGAAGGCAAGCGCGCCGAATGCGCCATGGGTGCTGGTATGGCTGTCTCCACAGACGATAGTGAGACCCGGCAAAGTGAGGCCGAGCTCCGGCCCGATCACATGCACGATCCCTTGATGACCGCTACCGATGTCGTAGAGGGTGACCCCGAACTCCCGACAATTGGACCGCAAAGTCTCGACTTGCCGTCGCGACATCGGTTCACGAATGTCGAGCTGGTTCTCAGTGGGGACGTTATGATCAACCGTGGCGAACGTCAATTCGGGACGACGAATCGCGCGGCCCGCGAGTCGAAGTCCTTCGAAGGCCTGCGGGCTAGTGACTTCGTGGACGAGGTGACGGTCGATGGAGAGAAGCGTGGCTTCCTCTGTAGCTCGAACCTCGTGACGATTCCAGACTTTCTCAAACAGAGTATCGATCATCAACAGCATCCTTCAAAAACACGATCGTCGAACGCTCGAGAGGGTTTCCAGGCAAGCCCGACACCCGGACGCGACGTTGAGTTCGTTTCCTCGGAATCGGCAAACGCTGCAATCGTGCCTGGCCTTCAATGAGGAAGGAAAGCAACTAAGATAACCGAACCGGTCTGAACGAACGAGAGGCAAGGTGATCGGATAGGGTCATTTGGTATTCTTGATTGGCATACATCATCATTTTATTTCTAGGTGCCATGTGAGGTCGTCTGGAGTCTCTTGACGAGCGGGCCTCGTCCCTAGTCGGTGCGAAAAAATCGCAACCTTACAACGGCCTCTGCGAGAGTGACGAGGACTTTCCCAATGATGGAAAGCGATTTAGCGCCTTTGGTGCGGACGGAAGACGGATCAGTTATCAACGTTGCGAGGCACCCGGTTTCGACGCTGACTCCGGGCCAATCCTGTCACCCGTTGAAATCGGCCAAGAGCCACCGAGATTCGCGTTCGGGAGAACGAAAAAAGCCTACACTCCCCGATAAGGGAGTGCAGGCAGTCAATGTGTTTTACGGGATTGGTTTGCGACACCTTCAAAAGGACGATTTGAAGTTCAGGAAACCGACACTTCGATTTCTTGGGGTGCTATTTCGTCGACATGGCCGGTCCGCTCCGGGCGCTGGATGGCGAAGTTGCGGGCGTCGTCATCAAAGGCGAGGTCGAGCTGCCCCGGGTAGCGAGCCCGGATATTGTATACCCGGACACGGATGACGTCTCCGGATTTATGTGTGATCTCGACCCATTGCCCTTCTTTGCGTCTCAGTATCAGCATTAAAGCGTTCCTTCACGAAGTTGGTCGATGTTTTCTGCAAGCTAAAAGAAATGAAGCGGGATAATCTATCCCGTATTTGGGAGTAATCGAGAGCCTTGGTGCGTCAGGCCCGGGTGGGCACTGCGGCATTGGGCTGATGCTTGGCCAGGTAGTTCCAGCTATCCTGAATCATTTCCAAGCCCTCTTTGTGGAGATAGGAGAGCCGGGATTTCGAGCATCCGACGAGTTCGGCGGCCTCCCCCTGGGTTTTTCCGTTGAGATAAATCTCGCGGCAAGCACTCGCGTGCTTTGGAGGAAGATTGCGAAGGCAGCCCTCGACAAACTCGTTACCTTCGTAGACCTGGCCGATGGGACGATCGGGCTCAGTCAAGAGGATCCTCCCGCGATCTTCCGAATCGTGAGCAAGCCCGTTGATGTTCGGAGCGTTCTCGAGATCACATTTCCAGCCCGAAGTAATCAGCGAACGCTGTACGTCCCGAAGCGCCCCCCAGATCCGATAGCGTGCGAACG
Source organism: Isosphaeraceae bacterium (assembly GCA_043784005.1). Taxonomy (GTDB): domain Bacteria; phylum Planctomycetota; class Planctomycetia; order Isosphaerales; family Isosphaeraceae; genus JAYUFP01. The sequence goes on along the minus strand of JAYVYS010000197.1, from coordinate 1,994 downwards.
TCGCGAACCTGACGTTACGGGAGGGGTCGTACGATTGGGCGGCCTCAACAAGCGCAAGTAGTGCCGCCGATTCGAATTCCTCTTTTTCCGCGGGCCAGGACTTCTTCAGCGGCTTGGCGAGTGCCCGAGCCATCGGCAGATAATTCTGAGCCAGCACCTGTTGGTCCGGGGTCAGTCGGGCTCGCTTCGAGCGTCTTTGTTGACGTCCCTTGCGTGAACTTGAGACGATCGCCTTATCGGACGGGGGGGCGATCACGTCGCCATGACTATCCTTCTGGTTGCTGATCAAGTTGCGCCTCGTTCGGAATTAAGAGGGAGCCAAGTTCTCTGGGGATCGTTAAGTTCGAACTTTCCAATGTGCCGCGTCAGTAACGACCGCACGGCGTTGCCTGGACGAAGATCAACCCTTGTCGAGGGGTCAGGCGGAGAGGGCGGTTGCAGTCTTGCTGGCAAGAATCGCACGGGCTTGCACACGGTTGGCCCGTAAAAGGGTCAAGACTGCGGAGCGGCGGATGCGAAGGCGAAGGATTTGTGCTCGACCAAGGTGGGGATTACTGCCGACTTGGGCGAGATAAGCTTCTGCCCCTGCGGATTTCGCGTTGACAGATCGAAGCTCCGCGAGAAGGATCTCATTACTTTTGTAGAGGGCGACAATGATCGCGAAAGGATGAGAGACATCCGTGGCCGTCGACGACTCTTCTTGTGCAAAAGCGACAGACATCCCATTTACGGGAAATTGTGTGGCGATCAGCATCGATCTCTCCTGATTCCCAGTCACGGGGTGCGAGGCTCAAAGATGCGAATTCAGGCCTTCGTCGCCTGAGACGACAGTCTCCCTTCACCGGAACGACATCGTTCCTGGGAGTGTTTCTGCCGTTACTAGAGTATAGATCCTGTATACGGGATGTCAAACGATTCGGCCAAAATAAGGTTGTTTTCTCTTAAGTTCTGTCTTAAATTGGCCGACACGGGTCGATCGTCCGCAGCAGAGCCCCGTTTATGGGATAAAAGCCGTCACACTCGGGAGGCAAGGGGATTGGGAAGAAAAGCGAAAGCTGTTACTCTTGGGCCGTCTTTGCCGGTTCGTTCGGACACTCAGGCTGTCATAGACACCCCGGATCTGGATTCCGCTTGGCTGGAGGCCGTGAGAAGGAAACTGGTCGACTGGTATGTCGAGGCCCATCGGGACCTTCCGTGGCGACGTGACCGAGACCCGTATCGTATTCTCGTGTCCGAAACGATGCTGGTACAAACGACGGTCGCAGCAGTCGTTCCTTATTTCGAACGATTTCTGGCCAGGTTTCCCACGCTCGAAGCGCTAGCACAAGCGGACGAAGCGGAAGTCGTCAAGGCTTGGGAGGGTTTGGGATATTATCGGAGAGCGCGACAACTCCATGCCGCGGCAAAAGCCGTGGCACGAGAGCACGGCGGGGTAATTCCCGACGACCCGGTCGCCGTTCGCGCGCTTCCAGGGGTCGGACCTTACATTACCGGAGCGATTCTTTCGTTCGCCTTCGATCGACCCGCCCCGATCGTGGAAGCGAACACCCAGCGCGTGTTGGCGCGGTGGCTTGCCTTGCCGGGAGATATCAAAACAACCGCGACGCAGTCGCGACTTTGGGAAGCGGCGGGCCGTCTGGTACCAAAGGTTGGCGCAGGAGCGTTTAATCAGGCGTTCATGGAGCTCGGGGCGTTGGTTTGTACGCCAAAGTCGCCTTCGTGTCTGGTCTGCCCCGTCACGGCCGAGTGTCGCGCTCGGGCTCTGGGAATCCAAGATAGCTTGCCGATCTCCGTGCCCAAGCCGCCACCGCTTCCGTCGACGGAGGCCGCTGCGCTTGTGGCACGCGGTGGAAGGGTCCTCATTGTCCGAAGAGGACCTCGAAAACTTTGGGAGGGCTTCTGGGAATTCCCTACCATTCATCTCTCTGGTGCCGACCCTGCGGGACGGTCGTTTGAAGACGGCTTGCTCAGTCTGACTGAAGGTGTTCAACGAT
>JAYVYS010000196.1:0-9117 GCA_043784005.1 Isosphaeraceae bacterium | reverse complement strand
TCGGGTATGACGACAGGCATCGAAGCGACCCTCTCGAAGAAATCGTTATCCAATGCTCGGTTTGTATTTTACCTGTACGAAGCTGTCCAAACACGCTTTGATTTAAACAATGACTCGCAACGGCTTCAATCGCGCAATCGCCGCGTCCAGGGTCGCATCCTTCTTGCAAAAACAGAATCGGATGTAGTTTCGCCCCAAACTCTTGTCGTGGAAGAAACTGGAGCCGGGGACCGTCGCCACGCCGAGGTCGCGGACAAGGTGTCGACAAAACGTGACATCATCCTCCACGCCAAACGCCGAGATGTCGGCCATCACGTAATAGGCCCCCTCGGGAGGCTGAAGCCCAAAGCCGATTTCGATCAGCGCCAAACAGAGTCGATCGCGGCGGGCTTGATAGTCGAGGGATAGTTTTTTGTAATACTCGCGCGGAAGGCGATAGGCGACCGCGCCGGCGGCCTGGAGCGGCGAGGCGGCCCCGATCGAGACGTAGTCGTGGACCTGGCGAAACGCATGCGTCAGGTTCGGCGCGGCGGTGATCGTGCCGATCCGCCAGCCCGTGACCGCGTAGGTCTTGGACATTCCGCTGATCGTCACGGAACGCTCTCGCATGCCGTCGAGGGCGGCGAGCGCGACATGGGTCCGGCCGTCGTAGACGATGTGTTCGTAGATTTCATCCGTGATCGCCACGACGTCCCACTTGCGGCACAACGCGGCGACCGCCTCCAGATCCTCCTGAGAGAAGACGGTGCCCGTGGGGGTTGTTCGGATTGCAAAGAACAATCGCCTTGGTGCGGTCGTTGAAGACGTCGGCCAGGTCGTCCACGTCGAACCGCCAACCCGGCGGTCTGAGGGGAACGAAACGAGGCACTGCGCCCGCGAGCACGCAATCCGGCCAGTAATTCTCATAAAAAGGCTGTGAAAGGATCACTTCATCGCCGGGGTTGATCAGCGAAAGGAGCGTGACCAGCATCGCCTCGGTACTGCCGCAGGTCACGGTGATCTCGGTTTCAGGATCGACGTCGAGCCCAAGATGCCATGCCGCGTGTTCGGCGACGGCTTCGCGGAGGGGCCGCGTTCCCCAGGTGATGGCGTACTGGTTTTGATCGGCCTCAATGGCTCGACAAGCGGCATCCTTGACCTCGGCAGGTGCGGGGAAGTCGGGCATCCCTTGCGCGAGATTCACGGCGTTGTGACGCGCGGCCTCGATCGACATGCCTCGGATCACGCTCTCAGTAAACCGCGACGACTTGAACGAAAGGAGCGGGGATTGCATCAGCTCGGCTCGATTTCGGAGATTGCGACGTGTCTCGGCTCCGCGATGGAAAGGACCGTATTGTGACTCAGGTCGGGGGGGCTTGGCAACGGCCGGGGCGACCGTCGCGATCGATGCAACCGTCGTGATCGCGCTGATCGTTGCGACATGAGCGCATGGAAGGACCGGGCCGAGGCTTGTAATGATTCTCCGTCGGGTGGCGATGCGACTGGTCGATATCGAAAGCGAGGTCGCGTTCCATAGCGCCGGCAGGTTGCATCCTCGAAGGCCATGGCGGGCGCGACCATGCGGAGACGGAGTCGAAACGGGACGTGACGTCTCGAGCCGATCAAGGAGGATCCACGGATGTCGCACGATCGCAACAAATTTCGTCGGGCGAACGCACGAGCGTTCCGACCGGCGTTGGAAGACAAGCGACTGGAGTCGCGTGTCGTTCTCTCGCAGATAACGCTGACCACGCGCAACGAGTTCCTGTTGACTCACCCTCAGCGGGGATTCGCGTTTCGTCTGGGTGACCCGAGGCAACTCAACGGTCTGCCGGCTCGTGCCCTCGGATTGGGTCATGGCCCCAATTACACGTTAAAAGGAATTGTCGAGAGGCAGACCGCTCGCGGCGGCCAGGCGGTCATCGTCGCGGCACCCGACGGCAGCCGTTTTCGGATCAGTTTGAACCTCGCCGATAATCAATACGATGGCGGCCTAAGCGCTCAGACCGGTAGTAGTGGGACGAACGTGATCCCTCCGGGAAGCAAGATCCAACCCACCGGCACCGTCCGCGCTTATGCGATGACGGGCGGAAAGGTTGGATTGATCATCGACGGAACCACGGACCAGATGGCGCTTGCCGTCGATCCTCTACCGTTCGCACAGCGGAAGGGTTTCGCCCACAGCTTCGCCTATGGTGAAGGGGGACGCTCACACATTCTGAACATTGGTTCAATCAATGTCACGAGCGGTTCGATCGCTCAGATTCTCGCCTATCACTCGGCGGACCTCTCCGGACCCCTGTCCGTTGGCGGAAGCAAGACGGTCGATCGCATCGCCTTCGACGCCTTGCTTCCGGGAGCGGCCATCGGTGTTGGCGGGACGTTGAACACCTTAGACGTTTTGAACAACGTGGACCTCTCCAGCGGTCCGGGTATCTCGATCGGCCGCGACCTCAACTTGTTCAACGTCGGCCAGAATTTCAATCTGTCGAATGGCGCGTCGCTTAATGTCGGGCGCTACCTGGGCCTGACGCCGCAACCCGCGAAAGGTTCCGCCACCGGATCGAACATCCTCACCATCAACCAGGCACAAATCGGCACCGGGACCGCGGTGAGTGTTCCCTCGGTGTCGGCCTATGTCATCGGTGACGCCACGCTCGCCGCGGGCAGTGTCATCAGGGTGGGTAGCGCGATCGCCAACAGTTCGCTGGTCTCGATCGCCGGTGTCACGAGTACGGGAGCGGGTTCGCCAACCCCGTTCGTGATCAACGGCAAATTGAACCTGAATCCGAGTTCGACGAACGCTCTCGATCAGGTCCTGATCCCGGGCCTGATTCCTGCTTCCGCGTTCGTGATCAATCAGACGGTGGTGAACCCGACCCCGCCGCCGGCAACGGTGCAGGTCACGGTCGCCGCCAACTTCATCGCCCGCAACGGCTTCTATTTGAATGGGGTCCGGATCGCCTGATCGAGTTGTTTTTGTCGACGCTTGAAAATACGACGCCGGCCCTGGATTGTTGAAATCCAGGGCCGGCTTGTGCGTTGAAGATGGCGGATAAGTGATTCGTTCTCCGTCATCCCTCATTCTTTAGCTTGTAATTCCCTTGGTCAGATGCATGAAGGCGGTTTCGAGGTTGATCTCGTCTTCTTTGAAGAGGGTCAGTTCGAAACCTTGCTCAATGAGGCGGTTCGCGAGAAATCCATATTGCGTGACCCCTTCGTTCATCTTGACGATCATCACGCCATTCTTGTCCTGGACATTCTCGACATCGGTCTGACTCTCCAGAAAGTTGGCGGCGTCGGTCTGGCGGTCGGTGACGGCGATGTTCAAAACGATATCGGTGCGGACCTGCTTCATCACATCCACCACCGCGCCGTTGACGAGCAAGACGCCCTGCTCGATGATCCCGATTTTGTTACAGATGTCGGCAAGCTCGGGAAGAATATGGCTCGACACGAGGATCGTCTTGCCCATCGCTCGAAGCTCCTTCAGCAACGCGCGAATCTCGATACGGGCGCGCGGGTCGAGGCCAGAGGCCGGTTCGTCGAGCAGCAAGACCTGGGGATCGTGGAGCAGAACCCGCGCCAGACCCAGACGCTGGGTCATCCCGCGCGAGAGACTCGTCACCAGCGCGTCTCGCTTATAGGTCAGGTCGACCAGTTCGAGCACTTCCTCGCAAATCTTCTTCCGCGCCGGTCCTTTGATGCGATAGGCCGCGGCGAAGAATTCGAGATACTCGATGACTTTCATGTCATCGTAAACGCCGAAAAAGTCGGGCATATAGCCGATCGCTCGGCGGATATCCTTGGCCCCGGTGTAGATGGAATAGCCGCAAACCGTCGCTTCTCCCCAGGTCGGGTTGAGCAGGGTGGCGAGAATCCGCATCGTCGTGGTCTTGCCCGCGCCATTGGGGCCGATGAACCCGTAGACGTCGCCCTTTTGTAGACTCAGGTTCAGACGGTTCAATGCGTACAGGTCACCGTACATCTTTGTCAGGTCGTTGGTCTCGATCATCGGAGCTTGCCTTTACGTTGAACCGGGAACAGTGTGTGCGTCTGCGGATGTACGGCGTCATCGATCGCTATCAATCATGGCGATCAAGAGCCCGGCGGCTTCTTGAGGGGAAGGATCACGCGAAGCATCGTGGTTTGCTCGACCTTGGGCGGACCGGGAGCATTCCCCAAAATCAGCGTGGCCGCCGGAGCTTCGACGCGCGAGACGAGCATCGGTCGGTCGAGAGCGAGCTGGCCCGTCAGATCAAGGTAATGAAGTGGGTTGCTCGCCAGCATGCGTTCGGTTCCCGTTGTGCTCTGGCTGTCGTGAAACATGATGCCGAGCATCAGGTCGGCCCGGGCGATCCGTTCGCCAGTTCCGCCATTGTTCGCGGAAAGACTCTCCATCCGCGACTTCAGGAACGGGGAGAGCTGACGATCCGGCTTCAGTTCCACAATGATTGTCTCGCCTGGTGAAATCGTCCCTAACAGATAGACGTGCTTTCCGAAGGCGAGAATCGTATCGGTCATCGCCACCGCGAGCGTGTTGGTGACGGTTCCGGAGAGGCGATCGACTCCAACGGGGATCAAGTCCGAGTCGGCCATCTTGCTCGACGGCCCGTACCATCGCGACGAGAGAAGCTTGGTGCTCCAGATCGGGATGCGAACCCCTTCGAGAGCGGTTGAGAAACCCGTGGGGAGCGAGCGATAGCCGCCCCCCGCGAAGCTGATGCGCCCGGTCTGACCCATTCCTCCAAACCCGCTCTCCGGGACACCTTGCCAGGAAACCAGAACATCGGTGCTCGGCGGAAGACGAGGCGGTTCGCTGCCTCGGGCCACCAGAATGGCCGCGCCGGCGGTCTTGTCCTTGGGATCGACCGGGGTGGCTTGTTCCCCGAACTGAGCGAGCGTCCGAGGGGTGAACGAGATGTCATAGTCGCGATTCTGAGGGCTGAACAGGTTGACGAAAGAGGTTCCCCTCGCCATCCCCGAGGCCTGATCGACGTCCACGACATCAACCTTGTTCACGATCAATTCACGCCCTTTGACGAGATAGGCGGCGTAATAAGCGGCAAGGCTCACCGTGATGACGATCACTGGAAACGTGATCCAGGTCAGCTCCATCCGTTTGACGACCTTCTTGAGGAAGAAGTAGTCGCCGGGACCAATCAGCAAGATGTAAAGGAAGATGAAGAAAGCGACCCAACCGAACGGGATGAGCCGCACCCCCGGAAACTGTTCCAGAGCGTTCTTAAGCTGCGTGACCAGGTCGCTCACGCCGGATTGGTACATTCTCCGGGACGCGCCCGGGATGCTGGCGTCGGTCGAGTTGGCATTCTGGCGGCGGAAGTCGACGGCGCGGACCCAGAATTGCGCCCGATCCGGCCATTCAGTGAATGGCTTCTGATCGACATCCAGAGCCACGAGGGTCACTCTGCCGAAGCCATAAAAACCGCGAACGACCAGCGGAACGTCGGCCGCGGCGCTAAGGATCTTGCCCCCGCGCTTCTCGACGTCTTCAAGCTTTGTGACCAAGACCGGAGGCGAGTCCGGAGACGAGATCGATTTGGTGGCGGCGGCGAAGACGTCGAGCGTCTTGAGGTCGAGGGAATTCAGGCGCACCTGGCCGTTCGGCAATGCGGGGAGGATCGGTCCGAGAACGCTATCTCGCACCGACTGCCAGTTGGCGTTGACGGCGACAACCACATGCCCACCACGCGCCACCCAGTCCACCAAGGCCTGACCGCGAACGGCCAAGGCCTCCATCAGATCCTTGTCATTGGTGTCGACCACGATCGAAGACGCCGCGTCGAAGCCGTACCAGCGTCCGGGTAGCGAGGCGTTCACGCCGGTCCCGACTTCCGCGCGAGCCACCGTCACTTCCTGTCCGCTGATCGTCTTGTCGGTGGCGAAACCGGGGAGGGCGGGGATCTGATCAACGCCTTGAGGTTTGCCAAGCGTCAGGATGAGTGATTCGTCGGCGCCCAGAGGTGAGAGTTGCGCGAGTTGAGAACCGTCGATGTCCCGTCCACGTCTCCGGCCGTTCTGATCATAAAGCCGGAGCACGAAATTGGGGTCGCGAGTGCCCGGACGCGCGTATGTGACCACGCGCTGAGTCTCGCCGGGCGCGACGTCGATCTTCAGTCGAAAGAAGGTTGGCGTTCCCTCGTCGTCGGGGACTTCGATCTCAAGATCGCCCGAGAAACGTTCCGAGCCCCCCTTGAGCTGGACCCAAACGGGGGTCCAGGTCCCAATCTTGAAAAGGTTGTTGGCGGTGTTGCTGACAAACCCCACGCGAAGGTTCTCGACGGTCACATCCGCCCCCCGCGCCGGCGTGAGGGCCGTCACCAGGAAGGCGAACGCCACGAGCGCTCCTCGAAAGCCGACAGATCCTTGCCGCATTCCCCGTCCCGGTCGCATCACGCGGGTTCCTCTTGTTGTCATCATCTGAGTGGCGCTTCGGTCAACGTTTCAAGGTTTGACAGCCGGATCGCAAATGCACGGCGAGGCCGCACATCCGGGACAGGCCCGGCCGTACTTGCGGAGGACGGCCTCCTCAAGATCCACGCCACGAACATTCGCCAGCGTGAAAAGCCAGGCGAGCACGTCGGCCATCTCCAGAGCGAGTTCTTCGTGAGTACCCGACCGCAGCGCGGTGGCGAGTTCTCCGAATTCCTCAGTCAACCAGAGGAACGTCGCCGCATCTCCGCGCGCAGCGTCCTTCTGGCCGTACATTTGTAAGATCATCCGCTGGAGGGCGCGGAGTGTCAAGCCGCCGTCCTGTTGTTCGCTCATCGCCTTACGATCTTAAAGTGGGAATGTTCGTTCTGCAAATCGGGTGACGCGATCGCCATCGTTCAGTTGTCGAGTTCGACGAACAAATCCCGTAATGACAACGTGAAGCCCGGCAAAACCTCGCCGCCGTCAAGGACTTGATCTTCGCCGAGGGTCGTGAGGTCTTTGGGACTGGTGTAAACGCGAACGGTCCGCGATTTTGGATCGACGTACCAGACGAGCCGGGTGCCCGCGTTGAAGTAGTCGCGGAGTTTTCGCTCCATTTCGCGGCGAGAGTTGCTCTTGCTGATGACTTCGATAGCGAGGTCCGGGGCGAGGTCGAGGATCGGTTCCTTGCGGTTTTTGCGACCCTGAAATCGATTTCGGGCGACGAACGCGACATCGGGATAACGGATCTGATTCGGAGAAAGCCGACTCGGTCCATCGGGGGCAAGGACGGTTCCGAGGTTTCGGGGACGCACAAACGCGATCAGAAACGAAATAAGCAGGGCCGCCAACCGAGACTCTTCCTGGCCCGTCGCTTTCTCCACCAAAACACCGTCGATTAGTTCGCAGATTCGATCCTTGTGATCATTTTCATGGATCAGATCGCGTTCGGTCGCCGTGCCGGGGACGGGAGACAATCGGACGCGATGAGGCGGGATTCCTCCGAGTTGATTGAGAACTTCGCCCAATGTCCTGAACGGCGTTTCAAGAAAGGAGGGCGTCGGTCCAGGCTTGGTTACAGATGCCACGAAGTGGGCCTCGACTAGAGAGATCTTTCTGGCGAATCCATGCCGAGCCTCACTTCAAAAGTCGGTGGTAACCTGCTTGATCGAAGTGCTTGTCCGTGGTTAGGGAATCGAGAATACGTCGTTCGCGCATGACAACGAAACTCGCGCAGTCCACCAAACTCCAAGACTTGTCCGTACGAGTTTTGAGCAACGTCCAAGCGCTCTGGTGAAGGTCCGAGTCAATATGAACGACCTTAACGGTGAGACTCGTCATGATCGCATCGACAATCTCAATGACACGCGGACGCGGAACCTTGAGCGGGCTCGATAATAGCGCAACCAACTCCGAAAGCACGTAATTCGTAGTTACAGACATCGTCCCGTCAACACGCCAGGTCTGCATCAATGTTTTGGCGGACGCATGAAGCCTCTCACTCGGCAGGAATAAAACAGCCCATCCAGACGTATCAATAAAGACCTCAGTCATCTTGGTCGGCCCGAAGCTCTTCGAGAAGTGCTTGACCCAGATAATGGTCGTGCCGATCGGCGATATCCGTGTGTTCTGACTCTACAGTGCCGAAGAGGGCCGTCAAAGGATCGTCGTTGTCATCGTCGCATGGAAGGGCGAGCGAAACGGGTGACCCGTCGTTCTTCAGCCACGCGCGAAGTTGACCGGGTGCCGGGTCTCTGAGCCGTGTCTTTGGATCAATCAGGCCAGATTCACTCTGTTTCCAAAACGTGAGTTGAAAATGAGAGTCCTCCTGGAACATGCAAAACCGCGCGTGTACCGCCAACTCATCAAAAAGAGCCATTTTCAGCTTGAGATAAAGCTCGATTGCCTGCTCAAACGATTCTTGAGCAGTATCTTCGGCGTGTCCGAAGAGTGTCTCGGGATGCTCAGAGGCCTCGACGACTTCCAGATCTTCATCGGCGACTTGATATAACACATATGCCTTGGCCAGTTCCGCGAACTTCGACCGTTTTTCGATTCGGTTCACAACCCTTCCTCCTTCTCCCCCGACATCTCTTTCTTGAACGCCTTCGCCTCGGGATGATCGGGATCATCCTTCAAGAGTTCATCCAAGGTCTTCTTCGCCGCGTCGCGTTGGCCGAGTCCAGCCTGGGCCTTCGCGAGCTTGACCTTGAGCTGGTCGGCCTTTTTGGGCTTCAGGCTCAATGCGGTCTGAAGCTCGTCGATCGCCTCGGCGAATTTCTTGCGAGCAGACAGGGCATCGGCGAGCAACACGTGGCATTGAGGGTCGTAGACGTTGATGAAGAGGCATTCCGTAGCCCACTTCTCCGCCGCCTCGGCCGCGCCTTCGCTCAGATGACGCTCGGCGAGGGCTTTCCTCACGTCGAGATCATCGGCGTCGTTGTCGGCGATCATCGCGAGGTCGGCGAGGAACTTGGCCGAATCCTTCTTTCGGAGATGGATGCGCGCGAGGTTCGCAATCCACTTGGTCTGATAGGGGTCGTCTTTCCTGGCGAGTTCAAACAGCCGCTCCGCCTCGTCAAGCCGGCCCGCCTTCATCTCCAGGTCACCGAGAAGGTCGATGAGCCGCTCGTTCGGCTTTTCCGCGTCGAGCGCGGGGCGAAGGATCTCAAGAGCCCCCTTTTCGTCCCCGATCGTGACCAG
>JAYVYS010000195.1:0-3421 GCA_043784005.1 Isosphaeraceae bacterium | reverse complement strand
AACGCCACGCACGACGCGATCGCCGGCAAGCCGATTCCCGGCAGCTTCAGTTCCAGAACGAGCATGAACAGCCCGACAAACAATAAGAGCCAGCTCACGAATGGGTCGGTCAGAACCGTCACAAGCGTGTCGACCCACGTCGGGCCGTTCATCCGGATCGATTTGCCACGAAGGCCATAGAACGATTTGAACTCCTCCACGTCACTCACCACCTGGCCAAGCCCGTAACTCACAGCGTCGTCGGACGTGATGGTCAGCGGGTGCCCCGCCTGTTTACGGATCTGAAGATCTCCATATCGCTCGGGTTCGGCGTCGATCTGACTCTTCAGAACAAAGCAAGCTGCCTGCGTGTTTTTGTCGCGGGCGGAGTAGAGAATCGTCTCTGGATCGACCATGGCTCGCGCGACGGCCGCAGGATGCCCTTTGAGCTTGGCAAGCTCCGCGGCCTTTCCGGCGAGGGCTTGAATCTGACGTTCCGCGAGCTCTTCGCTCTGGTTCCGGCGTCCCGTCAGGAGCTGATGCACGTCGCCCATCTGCGCACCTTTGGTGAACACGATCTCCGAGCAAGCCAGGGCGACGAGGGCGGAGACCCCCATCGCGCGATCGTTGATAAAGGCGACGGTCTTCATGTCTTTGATGCCGGCGATCAAATCCGCGAGCGCATCGGCGGCGCTATCGAGGCCGCCGGGGCTGTCGATCTCGAATAGCAGGAGATTGACGCGGGCCTGTCGCTCTTGTTCGATCAAACGGCCGAGTGACGCCCGTTCCCTGGTTCCCAGCGGCCCCTTGATCTCGATCCAGACCGGGCGGATTTCTTGACCGAGAGTCGGGTCGTCGGCCGCTGCGTTTCCCAAGATGTGATAGGCGCGGGCGACCTCCGCTCGGCTATCGGCGTTGAATTTTGCAAAGCCCATTTCACGGGCTCGGGTGGCGGTCAAGATGCCGCGCTGACCCCCTTCCCAGGCGGGGACATCCTCAATGACTTGATGGTCTTTCTTGAATTCCGCGAGATTCTCGGCAAACTCGAAGTGAAGTTGTCGGTCGGAAGTTCGCACAGCGCGAAGATCGCGGTTGGGTTCGAGCATCCCGAGGAAGAGGTCGGGGTCGTGTCCTTGTCGGATCGCCAGCACGCGGACCGGCTCGCGCAGGATCGCCACATCCAACGATTGATCGCCGGCGATCGGGCCGAGCGAGGCCCCCGCTCCCATCACGATCTCGTCGCAAGCCAAAGCCGCGAGCACGGCGTAGCCACGTAACGGTTGGGGGACGAACGCGATCCGTCGCCTCGCGCCTGTCAGGCTTGTCGAGAGGAAGTTGGCGAGTTGAAGCGAGGTACCAAACTCGCTGGACCCAGGCGCGATATCGCCGGGCAGAAACTCAAAGATCAAGACGGCTTCGCGCCCTTTGGTGGCATTGCGTTCGACGACTTGACGCGCGGAAACCGAAAACGTCGTATTGCTATCGCTCGTGATGGGCTCCACGACCGTGAAAAACTGGCCGGGGGTCGACTCCTTGTCCTTCACGCCCTCGGGTGGTTGCGCCGAGGCGGCACCCGAGAGAGTCAAAGAGACGAAGACCAGGAGCAACACGCCAGTGGAAAAAAGCCGTGAGAGGAGCGGTCGCATCATTGAGGTCGGACTCCCTCCGTTGTCGCAGCCGAAGCCTCGATCGCGTGGTCCAACCGGCCCGGCGATACCGGGCCTTCTCGGGCGGGAGCGAAAGGACCACGAAGAGTCTGACCTCGAAGACTTCGGTTTTCATTCCCGATCGGGCATCCTCGAAGGACAGACTCTTACAAAATGATTATAGGTAGCGTGCGATGACCCGTCAAACGTGGCAAGACCGCAGCCGCGACAGCCTCAATTGGCGTCGCGCCGCGGTCTCTCTGAAAACGTTCGTTTTTAACCCTGATCCGCGCGACTTAGGAACGCGACGCGACTAACTTCCCGAGTTCCACGACTGTACACTTTCAGGGTGCCACGGCATCCCGAAATTGACAGGATATCGATCGTGAATACAGGAAGTTATGACCGACCTTTTCCTTAGCGTCGAGGAGCGGGGGCGGGATTCTTCGGACGCGCGCCCACATTTGCCGAGGGCTTACCGGCGGGTGCCTCGACACTTGGGTTGCGAACCATCGTCCAGGGTTTCGCCATCGCGGTCCCCACGAAATTCTGGTCGTTGATGTTCGCGTTCGGCTTCACCGATCGGAGGAAGAATTCCTTCGTATCCTTACCGTTCGGTGAGATCAGCTTGATCCGATCCGGCAGATAGTTTTCACGAGTCAGTCTCAGAAACGCCAGGCTGAACGCTTCCTGATCGACTTGCAGCAGCGGCACCACCTCGATCACCCAGTGATCCTTGGCTTCGCTGATCAGGGTCATCTTGTAACGGGCTTCCGCGGCCGCCGCCTTCATGTTGAAAAGAAACGGGAGCGGCCCTTCTTCGAGTGCCCGTTTCTGGTTTTCTTTGTCGAGCGTGAAGATGAAAATCTGCTTCTGCTGGCTCTTGTACTGCCAGACTTCTTTTCCGGTACAAATGATCCGTTCGTCATGAACGAGTTTTGGCTTCTTGGGATCGGTTTTGTCGACTTTAGAGAAGTCAAGGCGGGCGAGGTTGGGGCTTTTCAGCATCGCTCGCCCTTCATACTGCTCTTTTCCCCATGCCGCGGCGTCATCAACTCGCGTGATTTCCACGTCGAGCGACTTGAGCTGGGCACTCCGTTGCTCCCAGGCTTTCAGTAATTGCTTCATTCGTTCGGCCGCGACCGCCGGATCTGTTGGGACGACGGGCGTCGCCGCCTTCGTGGTGGGAGCCTGAACCGGTCGACCTGCCGGGGCGCTCCCCTCTGCGGGAGCCGACTGCGGGGGCCGGGCGGATTGCTGGGCACTGGCGGTCGAGATCACGGCCGCCGTCGCCGAAACGGCCAGAACGACAACCCTACCGATGAAGTCGGAACGCATCGGCAAAACTCCTCCATGAGAATTGAGAGCGCGCGGCGACCCGAAGACAATCAAACAGGCGAACCCTACCAAAGATCCCGAACGAGGTACAGATCAGCCGGGAACGGAGACAGGGTCCTTCACTGTTTCAAAAGAGAGAGGTCAAATAAATGGGTGCTGCGGGTTCGTACTCGAACCCGTGCGTTCCACCGTGGCTATCGGGCACGGGTTCGAGTACGAACCTCGTGGCACCCGCTGGTTAACCTGTGCCCCATTACCTGAAATCCATGACGAGTGAATTTTTTTCTTGACGCCTCAGACTGATTGTCTTACCCTCTGCTCAGCTTCTTCAACATGATGCAGTTCAAAGATCGGCAAACTCTCGGCATAAATCTCAATTTTCGCTGCTATCTCTGGCATGAATGACTGAGCGAACTCCAACATCTCGCGATGTGCGCTATGTTGGTCAATAAGCACTA
>JAYVYS010000194.1:0-14961 GCA_043784005.1 Isosphaeraceae bacterium | reverse complement strand
CCGTACTTGCGAGTCTGCGCATCGGCGGTTACGGTCAAGCTGGCTGGGGTCACGACAAACTGACTGCTCGTGAAGCTGAAGTTGTAGTCGATTGAGGACAGGGTTCCCGGTCCCACCATGATCTGGTACGGGTTGCCGGAAACGGGACTGGAGGGCGTCGCCGTCGTGCCGATGAAGGCGGAGCCGGTCACATCGCTGGTGGCAAGAGTCTCACCGTTCACGAATCCGTTGACCGTATAGGTAAAGGTAGGATTGGCATCTCCATATTGGCGTGTGTTCGGGTCACCCGTGACATTAAGGAGGGCCCTGCTGACCGTCTGCGCGTAGGACGTTGACGTACTGCCCGCGAACAGCGTGACTCCCTGATACACCGCGGTGATCGCGTAGGGCGAACCGGCAGGCGAGAGTGTGCTGGTGGTATATGCCGCGATGCCGAGGTTGTTGAGCGAACCGCTGCCCAAAAGTGTCGACGGACCGATCGGGCCATCATAAAACAGGACGGAACCGGTCGGCGTTCCCCCGCTCGATGTCACCAAGGCCGTGAAGATCAACTGTTCGCCGTACGTTGCGGAACCGTGTGACGAAGAAACCGCGGTGTTGGTGGAAACGACATAGCTCAGGACGACATCCTGATGGTTCACCCCCCCCACGTAGCTGATCGAGAAAGTAGAGCCGAAGAGGGTAAACGTCGCACCTTCGGGGAGGCCGCCGAACGTGCCGGTGATCGGCGAGCCGCTATTGTTTTTGAGAATCGTGAGTTTGTCACCCACCCCCGGGGTGTAGCCGCTAAGGGACTCCTGAAGCGTGGCCCCGCCAAGGTCGACCGCGCCGGTGGCGATGAGCTGACTGTAGCCAGTACCGGCCACCGTGCCGTCGAGCACGGTACTAAAGGTCGTGTTGCTACCGAGTGTGACCGAGCCGGAGTGGAGAATGCCGGGGTTGTTGCCAGGGAAGACGGTGCCGCCGGTGGCGAAGACGTTCGGGATCGTCCCATTGCCCGTAAGGGTGCCGCCGCCAAGGCTCACCGCGCTGCTCGAAGAGATGTCGCCGTCAACCCGCAGGGTTCCGGCGCTGACGGAGGTGGAGCCAGTGTAAGTGCTGGTTGCGGAAAGCTTGAGCGTGCCGGTGCTGTTGTTAGCCAAGGCCAGCGAGGCGGAGCCTCCGATGACCCCGGTGACATTGAGCGAGCCGGTAGTGAAGATGGCGAAGTTCGTGGGGCCGACGAGCGTGACGGAACCGTTGAGCGTGTAGGCCTGCGAGGTGGCGATTAAGTACGTGGCCGTCCCGGCGTTGTCGCCGATGAGGAGCCCGCCGGAAGGCAGGGTGTAGGAGCTGGACGATTGGCGGAACGACGCTCCCGACGCCACCGTGACCGTCCCCGATGTCCCCGTCGCCTGGCTGTTAAGGACCCGGAGCTGCCCGGCCTGGATGTTTGTCCCGCCATTGTAGGTGTTCGTTCCACTAAGCTGGAGGGTTCCCGAGCTTGTCTTCGTCAGGCTGCGATTGAGGCTGCCCTCGCTGATCACTCCGCCGAACAACAAAGCGCTCGACGCGGCCACATCGATAGTCACGTCGTTGAAGAGGTCGATCGCGCCATTGAGCCTGTTCGCCCCGCTTGTGTTGCGGATCGAGGTGCCAGCCGTGGCAACCGAGATTGCGTTGGCAACCGAGATATCGCCGAAGAGGTCGACCTCGCCGCCGTTGATGGTCAGGAGGCCGCTACCCAGCGCTTTGTCGTTACCAATTGCCAGGACGCCACCGTTGATCGTCGTGACACCGTTGAAGCCGGCCCCGTTATCGCTGTCGATTGATAGGGTACCACCGCCGGTCTTGGTCATGCGGACCCCGGCACCCGAACTGATCGTGCCCGAGAATGCCAAGGTGCCACCGTTGGCGACGTGGAACGTTTGGTTGGCGTTCAAGGTCGTGTTGATGCTGAATGTTGAGGTGCCCGATATCGCGGACTCTGTGAGTCCGTTGTCGAGCCTGATCGCATTTCCGGAGACGTTGTATCCCGCGGCGGCGATGATGATTGAATCGAAGTTGGTGCCAGCCGTGAGATTGTTGACGTTGGTAGTCTGCGCAGCACTCACGGGGAAGACAAGCTGATCACCCGCGACAGGGACGATGCCTGAGGCCCAGTTCGCCGCGGTCGACCAGTTGCTGTCGCCCCCGAGTCCATTCCAAGTATCGACCCGCAACAGGGCCGTCAGGGTCACGTCGTTGCCGGTCCCGCCGACGTAGCTGACCTGGTAGATCATGATGCCGGACGTGAACATCGCCCCTTCCGGCAGGCCGTGGAACGTCCCGATGACGGCGCCGGAATTCTGTTTGTCGATGATCGTGAACGTGTCACCGATCGCCGGGATGTAGCCGTTGATTAGCGAGACGGCGAGCGTCGAATCGGTAAGGATGACGCTGCCGAAAGTGGTGTTGGCGATCTGGTCGTAGCCGGTGCCGGCGGTCGTGCTCTGGATGTCGATGTGGGTTGTGGCACCGGTGCTGACGGCATAGCCGTTCTGGGTGGTGAGAATGGCCGTACCGCCTGGCAGGCCGGGATTGATCGTGCCGACGGCACCGCTCACCTGATTGATGCTGCCGATCGTCCCGGTGGCGCTGATATCGCCGCCGGCCAGCGTGACCGTACTGGAATACGAGCCGGTGACGCGCACCTCACCCGCAACGGTGCGAAGCGAACCACTACTCGTCAGGGTTCCGCTCACCAGCAGGAGGCCCGAGCCGGTCTTGTTGGTGACATAGCCGTTGCCGTTGTCGTCAAGGTTACCGCTGATGTCGAGTTGACCGGCATCCACCTGGATCTGGGAGGCATTGGCGGTGAGGGTGGCAGTGCCGGAGTAGACATTGTTTCCCGAGAGGCTTCGGATCGCCCCGTTGCCGCTCATTCCCGAACCGGCGAAGGAGACGTTATTCGAGACCGTGATCCCTCCGGAAAGGGTGAGACCTGCCCCGGAAGAGACCGTCGCGGAGCCCGTGCCGAGCGCGCTGTTGTTGCTGATCGAGACGACGCCCGCGTTGATGTTGGTCCCGCCGTCATAGGGATTCGCGTTGCTCAAGGCCAGCGTTCCTGAGAGCCTCTTGGTCAGCGCGAAGCTGCTCGCCCCATCGGTAATCTGACCGGAGATCGTCAAGTCACCGCCCAGGACACCGATGCCGCTCGCGGACCCGAGCGTGATCGGACCCGTGAGCGTGTTCGAACCGTTTCCGTTGAAGATGGCTCCGAGGCTCCCGAATCCTGGCCCGTTGATCGTGAGCGGCTCGGCCGCGAACGTAACGCCGCCCAGCAGGGCCAGCGACGCCCCGAAGTTCACAACGGTCCCGGCCGAGGTCGCCCCCAGCGCGTTGGCGCTCGAGACCGAGAGGGCGCCCGCGGTGATGCTGGTCGCGCCGTCGTACGTGTTATTGCCCGACAGGTCCAACCGACTGTTCGCCCCCGCCTTGATGATCCCCGCACCGGTCCCACTGATGTTCGCCGTGATGCTCACGTCGGGGTCGGTCTGGTTGTTGTCGGTGATCGTGAACGTGCGGGTCGTGCCGCCGAGGTCGAGGTTGCCGCTGATCGTGGCGGTTGTCGAGGCGGCATTGGTGTTGACGTCACCGCCCAGCGTGAGAAGGCCGGACTGGGTGGCCACCGAGCCGCTCGTCATCGTCAAGACACCGCCGAGCGTGAGATTGCCCCCGAGAGTCGTCACCGAGCCGCCGACCACCGTCAACGCGCCGATCACATCGTTGCCGCCGTTGAAATCGAGCGTACCCGAGCTGTTGACCGTCACGTTGGAGCTGTCGGCGATTTGATTTGAGGACGTTTCCCGGACCAGGTCGGAACCCGAGCCGTCACCAATGACGAGATCACCGGGGACCGCGAGCCCACCCGTCTTGTTCAACAGGAGCGTGCCAGCGTTAACCGTGGTGGTCCCTGTGTAACTATTGGCGTTGATCCCTGTCAGATTGAGCGAGCCGCCGCCAGACAGCGTCATTCCACCTAAACCCGCCAGAACCCCGACAAGATCGAGTTCACCACCGCTAGAAACCGAGATCCCCGCGCCTCCGACTCCGAAGGTCGTATCGATTTCATCAAGCGAAGTGCCCGTGACGTACGTCGTCGAGATCCCCCCGGCCAGGTTGATCGCATTGCCGATCAGGTGGTATCCGCTGTCGGTAATCGTGATCGAGGCGAATGAGGTGCCGTTCGCGAAGTTGTTCGCCGTTGCGTGCTGAGACGCGGTCGCCGGAAAGAGAAGGTCGTCTCCACTGCTCGGCGCGACGCCGCCGGTCCAGTTCGCGCCTTGTGTCCAAAGATTGTTGAGCGCACCCGACCAGATCCTCGTCGTCGGAGTGATGCGGACTTCCAGGTTTTCAAAGTACGGATGAAAAATCGGCCGTCGAACCGCTTCACGGTGGCGGCGCGTTCGTCGGGGCTGTTCAATGTTACTGCGTTCGCTTGAAGGCCGAACCATTGCG
The DNA here is from genome assembly GCA_043784005.1 of Isosphaeraceae bacterium. Taxonomy (GTDB): domain Bacteria; phylum Planctomycetota; class Planctomycetia; order Isosphaerales; family Isosphaeraceae; genus JAYUFP01. The sequence goes on along the minus strand of JAYVYS010000194.1, from coordinate 10,482 downwards.
AGCTTCCTCAATGAAAAAGGGCCGAATCCTTGCGGCCGAACAAACGCCGAGGTCACGCCTCTCGAATTTTCCGGGCGCGGAGATCGAGCGGGCCGCCCTTCGAGGCGGGTTTTGTCCGGCTTGACGAATGACGCCAAACCTCTGGGACGGGAATTCTCTATCCGGACACTAGAACGCGCCTGACGGCAACGCAACTCAGCGTGAGTATGTGACGTTGACTCAACGCGATTCGGCTGGTTTTCACCGTGGAAACGCCTGCCTTGAACAAGTCGGACGCCTCCGTAAAGCATTTCTAGTCATCACCATGTTTGCTGATGAGTCACTTTTAATTCTCTCGATACACGACGAATGTTCACGTTGGCCGAACCTGCCCGCTCTACCGCCCCCAATCCCGGATGTCTGATCGCTTGCTGTAAGGACTTTCACGGTGATTCCCACACTGATTGTGTTTTGCTCACTCTTCAACGCGTCTTCACTATATGCTCCGTTGATGGATTCCACTGAGGATCTGCAAACGGTCGCCGAACGATCGGGATACCGCGAGACCGCGCATGGCGCGCAGGTCGATGAACTCTGTCGGTCACTCGCCAAGTCATCCCGACTTATTCATCTAACCGCGATCGGAAAAACCAACGAGGGCCGGGCCATCACCACGATGGTCGTGGCCGACCCACCTGTGACCAGTCCCGCCGAGGCTTCCCGATCGGGCAAACTGGTTGTCCTTCTGTTCGGCAACATCCATGCGGGTGAAGTTGACGGCAAAGAGGCGTTGCCGATGCTGGTACGCGACCTTGTGGCTTCTCCCGGCCACCCGTTGCTCAAAGACGTGATCCTCATCGTCGTCCCGAATCTTAACGCCGATGGCAACGAGCGTTTCGCGAAAACCAACCGACCCGGCCAGATCGGTCCCGAGGAGGGTATGGGACAGCGCGAGAACGCTTCGGGCCTGGATCTCAATCGCGACTTCATCAAGCTCGACGCCCCGGAAACCCGCGCGCTCGTCCGAGCTGTCAATCTCTGGGATCCTCATGTCATCATTGATTGTCACACCACCAATGGTTCACATCATCGATACACCATCACATATGAAGGACCGAAGAACCCCGCGGGCGATCCCGGCATTCTCGACTACGTTCGCAAGCAATTTCTCCCCCGCGCGGGTGAGTCCTTTACCAAGAAAACCGGTCTGAACGCCTATTTTTATGGCAACTTCGCCCAGGACCACACACGCTGGACCACCTACCCCGCCACTCCTCGCTTCGGCACAACGTACCTAGGTTTGCGTAACCGGATCGCCATCCTTTCCGAGGCTTATTCCTACGCCCCGTTCAAGACTCGGGTGCTCGCGACCCGTGACTTCGTATACACGTGCCTTGAAGAAGCCGCCGCGCACAAGACCGAGATCCGCAAACTGCTCAGCGACGCGCGCGATCGAGCCATCGCCGCCGGTGGGACTCCAAAATCAGAGGATCGGATCGCGATCCGATCGGAGGCGAAGGCATTGCCCGAGAAGGTCACGGTGCTCGGGTTTGGCGAACGCGAGGAAAACGGCCGGAAAATCGCGACCGAGGAACCCAAGGATTACACCGCCGAACTCGTCCAGAATTTCGAGCCGACGACCAGCGTCAGCCGTCCCTGGGCTTATCTCATTCCCGGACGATTCGCGGCGGCAATCGAGACCCTTCAAAGACACGGCCTGACCGTCAACGAACTTCGCGAAGACGTCGATATGGATGCTGAGGTGTATCGCATTGATAAGATCGATCGCGTGCCTGGTAAATACGAGGGCCATCAGCCCGTCACGCTGTCTGTCACACCTCGGCACGAGACCCGCCGGATCGAGGCCGGCTCGTTCGTTGTTCCCATGGCGCAGGCGTTGGGATCGTTGGCCGTTTATCTGCTGGAACCGGGCTCGGACGACAGTCTGGCGACCTGGAACGCCTTTGACGCCGGGATTGTAAAGGGCTCCGACTTCCCCGTGCTCCGGCTCCCCCGTCCTACCCCTCTCTTGACCATCGCGGCGCGAGCCTTGCCCGAGGACCGCAAATCCGAACAGCCGATCACTTTCGCGAGCCTGGGAACCGGACGGTCGATGTTCGCTTTCAGGGGCTCTCCCGCGACGGTTCGCTGGCTCGATGGCACGCACTGGCTTCAGGTCAAGCAAGGCAAGCTCTACAAGGTCGAGGCGAAGACAGGCGAAGCCGAGCCGTTTTTCGATCAAGTCAAATTCGCGAAGGGACTGACAACCGTTCCTTCCATCGACGCCGATACGGCCACCGCCTGGAGCCGGCAAACCAGCTTCAACATGGACCAAAAGAACACCGGGGCGATCTTCACCCATTCGGGCGATCTTTTCTACGGTCGGTTCGACGGTTCCTTGGCCGTCCGTTTGACGAACGCGCCGGGTGTGGAGGAGATTCCGACATTCAGCCCCGGCGGCGGAGCTGTCGCGTACGTGCGGAACCATGACCTCCATGCCGTCACCACCGACCCCGGAGGCGGCCTCCAACAGCATGCTCTTACCTCTGGAGGCACCGAGTCAGTGCGCCGTGGTGAGGCCGATTGGGTCTACCGAGAGGAGATCTTCAACCGATCGGGAAAGGCTTATTGGTGGAGCGCCGACGCCAAGAATATCGCATTCCTCGAATTTGACGACACGCCCGTTCCGGTTCATACCGTGATGAATGACGGAGCAAGCCCGCGCAAGATCGAGCCGACACCCTATCCGCGAGCAGGCGAGGCGAATCCTCGGGTCCGTTTGGGGATCAGCGCGATCAACGGAAAAGATCTCAAGTGGGCCGACCTGAGCGATTATCCTCCCGACTCAACCCTCATCAGTCACGTCGGCTGGTGGCCGGATGGCAGGACGGCGTACTGCTATGTGCAGGACCGCGCTCAGACCTGGCTCGATTTTGTCAACGTCCCGACCGGCGGCGGGCCGTGTAAACGACTCTTCCGAGAGACCACCAAGGCCTGGGTCGAAAGCCCCGGCGATCCCACGTTCCTTGGCGACGGTAGCCTCCTCTTCCTCAGTGAGCGCGATGGCTGGAAGCACATCTACCACTACGCCGCGGACGGGACATTGAAGCGACAGGTCACGTCCGGCTCCTGGGAAGTGCGGGGCATTCTTCGAGCTGGTGGCCCTGCGGATTGGGTCTATCTTACGGGAATGATGGAAAGTCCGCTCGCGGTGAATCTCTACCGGGTGAAGTTGGATGGCGGCCCCATCGAGCGGCTGACACCTGGCGACGGCAACCACGCCCCAAGCTTAAGCCCCGACGGAACGTTGTTTGTCGATGTTTGGTCCAACCACACCACACCGACGCGCGTCGCCCTCTTCTCGGCCGATGGCGCGCGACTTCGAAAGGTGGACACCAACCCCGTGCGTGCGATCGAAGAATATAGATTCGCCCCCAGAGAACGAGTCTCGATCAAAGCGCGCGACGGGTTCCTACTGGAAGCCGAAATCATCACGCCCATCAAGGTCGAACCGGGCAAGAAATACCCCGTCTGGCTATTGACCTACGCAGGTCCCCACGCGCCGACGGTCTCCGAAGGCTGGGTCGGAGGGCGCGCGGGTGAACAAGCCCTTGCCTCCGAAGGGGTGATCGTCTTTCGCGTCGATCCCCGAAGCGCCAGCGGCAGCGGAGCAAGCTCAACCTGGACGGCTTATAAGAAGCTCGGCGTGCAAGAACTGGACGACCTCAAGGACGCGGTCGCCTGGCTTATCAAGTCACGTTCTTATATCGATCCCAAGCGAGTGGGGATCGAAGGCCATAGCTACGGCGGCTTCATGACCGCGTTCGCCCTGACTCACACTGACATCTTCGCCGCCGGAATCGCCGGAGCTCCTGTGACCGACTGGCGCGATTACGACTCGATCTACACTGAGCGCTACATGGGACTTCCCCAAGACAACGCCAGCGGCTATGACGCCTCATCCGCCGTGAAGGCCGCGAAAAACCTGCACGGCAAGCTCCTGCTCGTCCACGGGGCGATCGACGATAACGTCTCGGTCCGAAATACACTGCGACTCGCCAGCGCCCTTCAGGCTGCCGACAAGGATTTCGAGCTGATGATTTATCCCGCTTCCCGCCACGGCGGATTCGGACCTCATTTCAACCGCCTGCGAATCGAGTTCATCCGACGCTCGCTCGGACTCGAAAAGCCCTCGCGTTGAGGCGGGTTCGCCCTTTTTCCCATTCGCCGTATCCCAACTCCTTGATCAAGGGACTTCGTCTTTGAGCCGGCGGAGGAATCGCCCCCACTTTCGCGGGACTCGCGAACGGCCGAATTCGGGAAGGCGGGGAAGAAACTGGTTCCAGGTCAGGATGGTCAAGCACGCGGCATCTTGAAGAATGGCGACAAAGACGCGCTCGCCGAAAAGCCCGAGCACGGCAACCGCGCCGTTCTCGCGGTTTCGTCCCAGCCGATGCGTGCGCTTCAAAGCCTCGCGGAGCGTTTCGGGAGCGTCTGACGGCTCGCCCCCAAAACGTTCCACAAAGCGCTCGAGTGCGTGCCTTGTCAGGCGCGCCGCGCTGTAGTCTCGCAGTCCGGGTGGTGGTTCGGGCATCGATCTTGATAGAGAAGGATCGTCAACGACTTTCGGAATGCGATGCGACCTTGCCCGTCGCGGCCCACTCGACACCGTGGCGAAGCCATTCCTGAACGTTCTTGTCGTTGACCGCGGCGACGTCATGGCCGAGGACATTGTTGTAGACCCGGCCGTTGCCGTACTGGTTCACCCAGATCACAGCCTCTTCTTTGCCGGTCCCTTTGGGCTTCGATGCGTCGCAATAGGCCGTGGCGAGTACGACGCTTCCAGGAGTCAGCAACGAATTCGAATAAAGTTCGTCCGTGACGTGGTTGAATTTGGCGGTAAGGCCGTCTGAGACCGGGTGCTTGACATCGGTCTTCGACACCGGGAATTCATGCGCGGGTCCGTGATAACCCTGGGTCCGCCAGCCACCGGCGATCGCTTTTTCAAACTCCGGCATATTGGGTTTGGCGAACGCGGCTGAGGAGTAGTGGTAGACAACCAGTCCCTTGCCACCGTCATGAATGGCCTTGAGGAACGCTTTCATATTCGCTTCCGACCACTGAGTGTCGGCCGCACCTTGCGGGGTTTCCTTGTAGTTCAAAAGCAGAACATCGTACTTCGCGAGGTTCTCATCGGTCAGATCTTTGCCAGGGGTGGCAGTCACATCCACCGTGACGTGATCCTTATCGGCCAACGTGTTCTTCAACGCTTCAGTGGTCTCTTTCCACTTGTGAGCGCCGACATTGTCTCCGGTGATGATCAGAACCTTGATCGGTTCGGCCGAAACTGAGGTTGTGAGCCCAAGCAGGGCGGTGAACGAGAGGAACAGAAGGCGTCTCATGGTGCAGGGTCTCCTTGGCGTGGGATCGCGGATTTCGAAGGGTTGGTGTGCAACCACCACCCGCCGCGCCTATCCTAATAGGCAGACGCTCGCGGAGAAAGATGCCTGTTCACCTCGATCCCCATCAGACGAAGGAGTTGGAAACGAGGACATCCACCGCCTTGGGTTCGACCTCGGCGGTCCATGCGCGGGCGAGGCCACCATTCAAATAGCCGCCAGGATCGCCATCAAGTTGGACCGGGACTCGCTCGGAGGATGAAATTGTGATCCGTCGGACGCGGCGATGCTCGATCCCAGGCCGCTCGAGGTGAAGACCTCGGACGACTAACCACAGGTAATACAACGCTTGAAGAGGACCGGGTTTGCGGAAAACTACCAGGTCGAGGAAACCATCATCGCCTCGAGCGGCGGGAGCGAACGGTAGGCCGAGGGCGTAACTTGGGAGATTGAAAACAAAGACGGTTGTTCCTTCGATCGTCTCCTCCGCGCCGGGATCGTCGACCGTCACTGTCACTGCGGGGAAACGATAGGAAAAGCTCGAATAAAGGACAGGCTCGATGTAGGCAATCCGATTCGTCGGGCGGGGAAGCCCGGTTGTGGCTATCCGAAGGAGGTGGTGGCGAGTGACGACAGCAGCGTCGAAACCGAAACCCGCCATCAACCCAAACCGGCGTCCACTCATCCGCCCAACGTCGGTATGAACCACGCGCCCGTGATGAATCGTCTCAGCAAGTGCCTCGGGGTCATGACCGAGGCGGAAATAGCGCGCGAAGAGATTCTCCGTACCGCTCGGGAGCACGGTGATCGGCACTCTCGGCCTTTCGTTGATCAACGAGGCCACAGTGCCGTCGCCACCGACGACCACGAGGCAACGACAATGCCGGTCGAAAGCCGACTCGTGGACGAGGGTCTGTCGCTCATGGACCGACCAAGCCACGTGTGATTGAATCCCATCGCGACCCAGGGCTTCGATCAAACGATGAACACGGACCCGGCACTTACCTCGACCCGCGCCGGCGTTCGCGACGATACCGACCCATTTGCGTCCTCGTGACGTGGAACCGGCCGATGGAGGGCCTTCGGATGACCCGGAAACCACGAAGGCTGGGCCATTATCGGGCCCGGCATTCCTGTCATTCCCCAAGCGATCCGTCATCTCGGGAACACCTCCCGATCGAGATCAAGGACGACGGCCGCCAACTCCCAACGTCGCCAACCCCTTAGCGTGCCAGCGATACAGGAACACTTGGGGCCAAGGTTGCGGGTCGCGACGTGGTCGGCACGGGGGCCGAATCACGCGCCTTGCTCAAACGATCAGCCATCGCTTTGTTTGCCTGAAGGGTCTTGGCAAACTGATCTCGTAGCTCCGAGAGACGGTTGAGATATTCATCGTTCTCGCCCATAAGCTTGGCGACGAGGGCTTTGGCATCCTCTTTCGCCTTCGTCTCCGCATCTTTTTCCTGCAATCGCTCGTCGTCGAGATTCTGAGCAGCCTTCAAGCCGGCTTCGGCCCCTTCGGCCTGAAGCTTGAATCGTGAGACAAGCTGGAGATTTTGCGATCGTTCCTTCTCCTTGTCGGACTGACGTCCTAGAAGGGTGGTTAGCTCATCCTGAGTCTGCACTTGTTGTTTGTCAGTGGCATCTTTGGTGGCCTGAATGTCGACCACGAGCTTGGTGTACGTTTCCCGGGTGGTGATCAGATCCTTCTTGGCCTTCTCGACGGCCCTGGTGCCAGCCTTGTTGAAGTCGGCGATCGCTGAGGTCAAAACGACCCAGACCAGCGCCAGGAGAACTGTGAGAACCGAGAGGACTTTCCCTGCTGTCGACATCGGAACGCTCCCGCCCGGAAGGGTGGAGTGAAAGGAACGCTGGACAAGCTGCCGGCCCGAACGAGGAGAGAATCCCCGCCTGCGACACTGCGGCGCAAGAGATAACCCAATATACCCGTATCTCCCGGCTCATGCCAAGTCGCCGGATTTGAAGATCCAACCGCGACCCAAAAAAACGGTTGAAACCGCAAGGATCGATACAAAAGGGAAAATCGAAACACAGCAAAGAACCCGTCGTCCAGGATTCGCTCGGGGCTGTCTTTCAAGGACCGTTCATCATCGCGTTCCACCAGGTATCAGCGCGGTTTGGACCCCCATCTTGTCGCACATGAGCAGTCTGCCAGGGCCTCCATCAACTGCCTTGGCATTAGGGTATCGCGATTCAGGCGCTTTCTCAAGGCATCGAAGGATCACCGCCTCAAAGTCGAGAGGAACATCGTTGACATGATGTGAAGGGGGGACCACGGTATCTCTCGCATGGGCGATCATGACTTCAAAGGCCGAATCGCCCTCGAACGGCGGGCGGGCGGTCAGTGCGAAATACGCGACGGCGCCGAGCGCGTAAATATCGGCACGGCCATCGAGATCACGGTGGCCGCTCGCCTGTTCGGGAGCCATGTAGAGAGGCATGCCGCTCACGAGATTGTCACTCGTGAGTGCGGCATCGGGAGATTTGCCGGTAAGCTTCGCGAGGCCGAAATCGAGGATCTTGGCAACGTCTGTCTCGCCCACGGTTTGCGATGAAGACGTTCCCCGGTTTCAAATCGCGATGAACGAACACCAGATTGTGCGCTTGATCAACGCCGCCGCAAACTTGTCGCAAAAGGTAGTTTGCCCGACCTGGAGGAAGCGGCCCAAACTTGGTCACAAGGTCGGCCAGCGAGAGACCTTTGAGGAATTCCATCACGTAATAAAAGGTTGCGTCCTCGGTCTGACCGTAGTCGTAAATCTCGATCGTATTGGGGTGAGAGAGTTGTGCGGCGGATCGGACCTCGCGTTCAAACGCGGGCGAGCGCCAGGGGCTCTCGTCCCGCGCCGGACTTGATCAGCTTCAATGCGCAAGGACGCTTCAAGAGCCGGTGTTCCGCGAGAAAAACATCTCCCATGCCGCCGGAACCAATCCTTTGGAGCAGGCGATAGTGGCTAAAACGGCGCGCCTCGTGAAGCTCGGCGCGAAGCCCGCCCAGCACATGGGCACTATAAATCGCCAGGGAAGCCCCGATCAAAAGAAACAGGATGTTCGTGCCGGTCTGTTCCGAGCGATGGAGGCGCTCCAACGCTTCGCGCACTCCGGGAGAGGAAAGGGCCAAAGAGATCGCGAGAATCGGGGCCAACGCCATTGAAACGATCACACCCGCGGCGGTCTTCAGACCGTTGGGGACGAACATTCCATAGAGTCCCATCAGGGCGAAAACCTGGATCACGCCGTTTTTGGTGAAAGCCACCGCGGCGGGAACGTTGTCACGTCGCAGAAGTTCGGAAACCCCGAGGTATTGCGAGAGAGCAAGAATCGTGATCAGTCCGCCGAACAAGAGACACTCGATCACGCGGACCTGAAAGGAGGTCAACGGTGCCTGGCTGTAAAACAAGCCTGCCGCCGTCGCGGCCAGAACCAACCGCAGGCCCATTGTGGCCCAGACGAACCAAAAATCCTCGTCCCGCGCGAACACGTTCCATAAGAAAAGCGCTGAGTAGGCCAAGGCGAGAAACATCGCCGCGGCGCAAAGCCGATCGCGTCGGAGATCGCGGATCTCACCAGAGAGGCTTTGGGTCTGTCCTGAAACAAGCGAAACCCCCTCCGAGACCGATCGATCCGCGCGGAACTCGGGCGAGATTTAAATGGTCTTCGCCGAGGCGGATGGTGGTTGCGCACCACGCTGAAGATCGTTCAGATCCTCGACAATGTAGTCATCGTCAGAAAGCGGATTTTTCCACTTGGCCATGGCCCCGAACGTCCTCGTCAAGTGATCGAACCGAGGCGAGATCCCGCCATTGGGAATGGATATTGGACCTGACCCGGTGCGATGCGTCTACGTTCGGGCTTCGAAAACCCCATCAATCCGACGGGTTTGAACGGTCGTAAAGCCAACTCACCGTTTCCGATGAGGTTCCAAGGTCGGAACTCACCGAAAACCTGAAATACTCAAGTGGGAACAGCGGTATTCCCAGCAAGTCGCCGGGAAACGGAGCTGCTGGCGGCCACTCTCTCTGGGTGCGCACAAAAACAGAGCTAAGAGAGGAATAAATCTTCCCAAGCCCCGGGCACTTTCGATGCGGTTTTAAGTCCTAACAATCGCATGAATGCTGATTGTTAGATTTTCCGCTGTTTCAGGGCCAAAGGGCACCGTTTGGCACGCATGATGCACGTAAGTAACTGCGGTCGAGAAGGTCGAACTTTGCTCGACCAACCCTTAGTGACCAGCAAATTCGTGAAGGTGGCGGGCATTTCCAAAGGGACCTAGCGAGTTGGGCGTTTCAGCCTTTTCGCCAAACCATCCCTCCGTCCGCTCGTCTCGAATAAGTCCCTTTGCCCCGAAGGATCACATCATGAGTCGTCAAAAGAAAAACCGATCCGCGTTCCGTCCCATCCTTGGAGACGCTTCGCTGGAGGAACGCGTCGTGCTCAGCAGTGTCGCGGTTGGCGGACACATCGCGGCCGCCGCCGTCCAGAACGGCAATCTAACGGTCAAACAACTCGCCGCCGCCTATGCTGCTCAGGATCGGTCGGCTTTCCAAAATCTGAACCAGACCATCAAGCAGGAAGTCCAGCAGCTTTACGCGGCACCCAAAAGACCGACTAGACAAGAACTTGCGGACTTGAACGCGAAGGTGGCCGGTCAGGTCAACGTCGTGGCCTTCCGACTTTCCAGCCAGGAGGCTTTGCTGCCGAACAGTGTCAACCGACTTGTTCCGAACCTCCAGAATGCTTTAATGTCGAGCAATCCGAACAGCTTGCTGAGCCGCGTTCAGGCTGTGACGGCTTCGAACCGTTTGACAAATTCGGCGGCTAGCCTTCAGAGTGCGCTGACCAACCAGATCAACACCGTGTTCACCAACAACCGCGCCCAATTGGGCAATTTCCTGAATAACACCAACTTCGCTCGCGCCTCGGTTGACCAGAGCGGCAATCCCATTCCGCTTCAACAGTTTCTCAGCCAGAACATTGTAAACCAGTTCGGCAGCACTCTTTCGGGGCTGTCGCAAGGATTCATGAATGCGGCGAATTCCATGCTTTTCGCCAACGGCGCGATGAATCCGTCTTCGAGCGCTCT
>JAYVYS010000193.1:0-7256 GCA_043784005.1 Isosphaeraceae bacterium | reverse complement strand
TGCTACAGGAGGGCGCGACCGCCCCGCTGCCGCTTCCCGGATATGGCCCGGGTAGGTAAAGCCTCGGAGTTGTCAACCGACGCTAAGCAAGGGTCGGGTATGCCATGTCGGTCGGATAAATGCTTTATGATCCGATGTCGATCGGTCTTGTCGCATCCACCCAAGCCGGACCGATCCGGCGGGCGATCAGAAGCCCAATCGAGATCGAAGCCAGCATCGCGAGCAAGTGAATCAGGATCGTTTCCCGGAGCCACATGCTAAGCGGAGAATAATCCGAGGAATTGCGAATGAGGAACATCGCTTCCGCGCCCAGGAAGATCAGGACCGCGAAGATCAGTCCTATCGATTCCACCCAATTGCGTGACCGTTTATGAATCTGGAGGGCGTCCACCGTGACGAGGAATGGGATTGAAAAGAGCACGAAACGGGGAAGGTTCCGCGTCAACGAGGCGATAATCAACCCATTCACTCCGCTCAGGATTCCGTTGGTGAAGAATCGTGTCACAACATATAATGCGCTCTGCCTCAGAAGCCAGGGGGCGGTTTCGTAGATGCCCAGCCATACCATCATCAGGAGCGCCGATCGAAGGGAGCCGGGCAAACGACGCCGGCCAATGAGCAGCGCGGCAGAGGCACTAAACGCGGCGATCACGAGACCATATTCCCAGGTCCAGTGGTATCCGTTCTGCCATTGCCAGTAGGCCCGGCGCGGAATGCCGATCAAGCCCGGACCGCGCAGGTTCACGCCGTTGTTGTACCGGACGAAGGTCGAGATCAAGAGAATCTCGGCCCCCCAGGTCAACGCCGGAAAGCCGCAGCAGACGGTCAGAAACTCGGCCGGACGGATAAGGCCGCCGAATCGGGCGCGACGAAGAATGATCACGGGGAGCAAAGCGAGACAAGAGAGTTCGAGGACCTGTCCGGCAAGCCACACATAGGGAATCCAGGAGGCCGATGAACCGATGCGGTCGCGCGGGTCGGGCCAGAAGACCCAAGGGATTCTGAGGACAACCGCCACTCCGACAACCAGTGCGATCAGGTCGGACAAGGTGATCGCCCGGGGCTCGCGGTCAGCCGGGTCGTCTTCAAAGATGGTCCCATTCGTCATCGTCGTGGACTCGCGTAACGACACCGGCCCGCCACTCTTGAAAAGGGTAGCGGGCCGGAGGGTCACACAATAGTCCTGATCGATCCGATCAGTCGGATTTCGCCGCGGGGGCCGGCAACTCGTCGCGGTATCGGGCGTAGGCCGGGCCTTTTTCGGCCAGGGCTTCAAGGGCTTCGGGCCGGATGCGGACCTCGGCCTCTTGATGGATCTTGAAGCCCGTGCCCGCGGGGACAAGGTGGCCCAGGATCACGTTTTCCTTCAGACCCACGAGGTAGTCGACCTTGCCCGCAAGCGCGGCCTCGGTCAACACCTTCGTCGTCTCCTGGAAGCTCGCCGCCGAGATGAAGCTGTCTGACTGCACAGCGGCCTTGGTGATCCCCAAAAGCTGGGTACTCGCGGCCGCTGGCTTGGGACGAATCCACTCGGACTTGCGACGGCCCTCCGCCTCAACCCGAAGGTTCTCGGCGTCGAAGTGGTCGCGAGGAACGATATCTCCCTGGCGGAAGTCAGTATCGCCGGGATCTTTGATCCGGACGCAACCCATCAGTTCCTGATTTTTGCCACGGAACTCGAACTTGTCGATGACCGAGCCGGGCAAGAGCCCCGTATCGCCGACCGACTCGACCCGGACCTTGCGGAGCATCTGGGCGACGATGATTTCCAGGTGTTTGTCGTCGATTTCGACGCGCTGGCTGCGATACACGTTCTGAATTTCGCGGAGGAGGTAGCGTTGCACCGCTTCCTCGCCGGAGATTCGCAAAATGTCGTGCGGGACCAACGGCCCTTCCACCAAGGCATCGCCAGCACGGACACGGTCGCCACCGTGGACGCGGAGGTATTTACCGTGGGGGACGAGGTGCTCGCGCTCGATCCCGCTCTCATTCTTGACGATGATCGTTCGCTTACCGCGACGCTTCTCTTCCAGAAGCTCGACGCGGCCGTCGATCTCGGCGATGACCGCCGGCTCTTTGGGACGCCTGGCCTCGAACAGTTCGGTCACGCGAGGCAAACCGCCGGTGATGTCCTGAGTACCACCGACCTCGCGAGGGGTCTTGGCCAGCAGGGTGCCAGCGGTGATCTGCGTTCCCTCGTTGACCTCGATGCCCGCACCTTCAGGGATGTAGTTATACGCGAGGATGTGCCCCTCGGCATCTTCGATCAAGATCTGCGGATGAAGGTCGCCCTTGTGCTCCATGATCGTCCGCCGGGCGTGGCCCGAGACGTCGATCTCGACCTTCATTGTCTCGCCTTCTTTGATGTCCTCATAGCGGATCTTGCCGCCGACCTCGGCGAGAATCGGGATGTTGTGCGGGTCCCACTCGCAGAGCATGGTGCCTCGAGTGATCATCTGGCCGTCTTCGACCTTCATTTCCGCACCGTCGGGCACGTCGTACTTTTCCAGTTCCCGACCCTTGGGGTCAAGGATCTGGATTTCACCGTTACGACTGAGGGCGATCTTCTTGCCCTCGTCGTTGGTCACCATGTTGAGGCCGACGTACTTGACCTTGCCTTCGCGCTTGGCCTTGACGTCCTTTTCCTCGACGCCGCGCGTGGCCACGCCGCCGATGTGGAAGGTACGCATCGTGAGCTGCGTGCCAGGCTCTCCGATCGACTGCGCGGCGATGATCCCCACCGCCATGCCGGGCTCCACAAGCTGGCCGGTGGCGAGGTCCATCCCGTAACAACGCCGGCAGATCCCCAGCGTCGTTTCGCAGGTCATCGGGCTGCGAACCTGGATCTTTTCGATCTGCATGTCGTCGAGCGTCTGCGCGGCCTTCACCGTGATCATCTCATTCTCACGCACGACCACTTCATCAGTGATCGGGTTGATGATGTTGACCCGGCTGACGCGCCCTCGAATCGATTGCACGAGGCTGACCTCGACCTTCTCGCCCTTGTAAACCACCCCTTTGGTGATCCCTTGCGAGGTGCCGCAGTCTTCCATCGTGATCACGACGTTCTGGGCGACGTCGGCGAGCTTTCGCGTGAGATAACCCGAGTCGGCCGTCTTCAAGGCGGTGTCCGCCAGGCCTTTTCGGGCTCCGTGGGTTGAGCTAAAGTATTCGAGAACGCTCAGGCCTTCACGGAAATTCGCCTTGATCGGCGTCTCGATGATCTTGCCAGAGGGCTTGGCCATGAGGCCTCGCATCCCGGCGAGCTGGCGAATCTGCTCGACACCACCACGGGCACCCGACTCCGCCATGAGGAAGACCGGGTTGAGATAGACCTGACCGTCGCGGACGTCGTTGCGGAGCTGCTCCATCATCGTCGACGTGATCCGCTCACGAGCGTGAGTCCAGGCGTCGAGCACCTGGTTATAACGCTCTTGCTCGGTGATGATTCCGCGGTGATAAAGCTTGGCGACCTTGGCGACTTCCTTTTCGGTCTCGGCCAAGATCTGGCCCTTCGACTCTGGCGTCTTGAGGTCGTCGGTGGCGAACGAAAGCCCTGAGCGGGTCGATTCGCGGAAACCGACGTCCTTCATCGCGTCGAGCAGGTTGATCGTCTCGCGACGGCCGAGGATCTGGTAGCAGTCGGCGATGATCCCCTGTAACTGCTTCTGGCCCAACGCGAGATTGTAATAGGGCATCTTGGGGTGCAAGATGTCGTTGAAGATCACCCGGCCGACGGTGGTCTTGAGGATCATGCCGGGGGTGAACTCTTTCTCGCTGTCTCCCCGCAACTTCTTATGCGCCGGGAGACGGAGCTTGATCATCGCGTGGACGCCGACCTTGCGCTGGCTGAACGCCAGGAAGACCTCGTTGGGCGACGAATAGACCCCCGTCTCGATCCCGTTTTCGTTCTTGTACTCGCCCGGCTCGCCCGGCCGCGAGACCGTCACGTAGTAGCAACCCATGACGATGTCTTGGGTCGGGCTGATGATCGGGTTGCCGTTGGCGGGGCTGAAGATGTTATTGGTCGACATCATCAGCGTCATGGCCTCGACCTGCGCCTCGATCGAGAGAGGCAAGTGGACGGCCATCTGGTCGCCGTCAAAGTCGGCGTTGAACCCCTTGCAAACCAGCGGGTGAATCCGGATCGCGTTGCCTTCCACGAGCACCGGCTCAAACGCCTGGATACCCATCCGGTGCAAGGTCGGCGCGCGATTCAGAAGCACGGGGTGGTTGTGGATGACATCCTCAAGGATGTCCCAGACCTCCTCGACCTTCCTTTCGAGCATCTTCTTGGCCGACTTGATCGTATCGGCATGACCGAGTTCTTTCAGCCTTCGGATGATGAACGGCTGGAAGAGTTCGAGCGCGATCTTCTTGGGAAGGCCGCACTGGTGAAGCCGAAGGTCGGGACCGACGACGATCACCGAACGCGCCGAGTAGTCAACCCGCTTGCCGAGCAGGTTTTCGCGGAACCGGCCTTGCTTGCCCTTGATCATGTCGGTCAACGACTTCAACGGCCGGTTCGACGAGCCGAGGACGGGCCGCTTGCATCGGTTGTTGTCGAAGAGCGCGTCCACCGCCTGTTGCAGCATCCGCTTTTCGTTGCGGATGATGACCTCTGGCGCATTGAGGTCCACCAGCTTCTTGAGCCGGTTGTTGCGGTTGATGATCCGGCGATAGAGGTCGTTAAGGTCGCTGGTCGCGAAGTTACCGCTATCGAGCAAGACGAGTGGGCGCAAGTCGGGCGGGATGACGGGGATGCACTCCAAGACCATCCACTCGGGGCGGTTGTCGCTGTCTCGTAGCGCCTCGACAACCTTTAACCTCTTGGTGAGGTCCTTCATCTTCTGCTTGCTGGAGGTCTCGACGAGTTCCTGACGAAGCTGCTTCGAGAGGCTGACGAGGTCGAGCCTGCCGAGGAGCTTGCGGACGGCGTCGGCCCCCATGTCGGCCTGGAAGGTCTCTCCGAACTGCTCGCGGGCCTTGCGGAAATCGTCCTCGGTGAGAAGCTGTCGCTCCTTGAGCGGGGTGTCTCCGGGGTCGACCACCACGTAATCCTGGAAGTAGATGATCCGTTCCAGGCTGGTGGTCTTCATGTCGAGCAGGGTGCCGAGGCGGCTGGGCATCGCCTTGAAGAACCAGATGTGAACGACCGGCGCCGCGAGCTCGATATGGCCCATGCGCTTGCGGCGAACGCGGCTATGCGTGACCTTCACGCCGCAGCGGTCGCAGATCATCCCTTTGTACTTCATCCCGCGGTACTTGCCGCAGGCGCATTCCCAGTCTTTCTCAGGCCCGAAGATTCGCTCGCAGAACAGGCCGTCTTTTTCGGGGCGGTACGTTCGGTAGTTGATCGTCTCCGGCTTTTTGACCTCGCCGAAGGACCAACTCCGGATGTCGTACGGGCTCGCGAGCCCGATCTTGACGGCTCCGTAGTCATTGATACGATCGTAGGCACTTTCGCCCATGCTCACGAAACACTCTCCTCTGCACGCGTGTCGGCCGTGCCGAAGCGGGTCATTGTCGGGTGAAAGTCAGTTCTATACAGTCGGCAATCATCAAATCCACAAGAAACAGGCGGAAGGTCGGCTCACGAACGCCTTCGGTCCCGAGGTTCGGAAACGGGTCGTCCCAGCCGTTTAGATCGCGAGGCACTTTCTATGTGGCGTTTCGAGACGCCTTCGTTCGCGTGCTTTGGTTCAATCCCTCGACGAAACCCACTCGGCGAAAAAAAAACGATTCCGCGGGTCGGACCGTCCCACTTCACCCTTTTGAAAGCTCAAAAGGAGACAGGGGCGTACCGCCGCGGTCGATTCATCAGGTCATCCCAGACCCCCGAAATCATCCCGGCAACCTTCCCGGCCGGTTTTTGCGAGACCCCAGAAACCAAGCCCATGACCTCACGTCAAGGAGGGGGGAGGTCGGAACTCAAGGCCTTGAGTTCCCGCCTCCGATGGAGTCCAATCTCGTCGATCATACGCGAGAACACGCTCCGTTGTCCAAGGAAATTCTTCTTGACAATCGAAATCTTTGTTTCTCGTGAAGAAATCGGGCGAGTCGTCGGATGCTGGGAATGGTTTAGACGCGATTTGGCAGGTAAGATTTTTAATGAAAAGGCTATTGAGGGAGGATTCACCCTCGTTCCCACGGTTCGCGGAGTGATTGTCATGGCCGTCGGCTCTCAGATCCTGACCGCCGAGGAATTGCTCGCGATGCCCGACGACGGGATGACCCGCGAGTTGATCCGAGGTGAGTTGAAGGAGCGAGAGCCGACCATGCGGGAACCAGCACAATGCCTGGTCTCGACGAAACTGACATTCTTGCTCTATCAATGGTTGACCTGTCAGCCCACCCCTCGTGGAATCCTTTATGCGGGGAAGATCGGTGTTCGACTCCGCCGCGACCCTGATACCTTCGTGGGGACCGACCTGGCTTACGTTTCGGCGGCCACCGAGGAACAGAATGGGAAACACTCGTCGTTTATCGAGGGACCGCCCATCCTCGCCGTCGAGATTCTCTCACCCTCGGATCAGGCGGAAGACATCGCCGATAAGATCCATGAATACCTTGCATCGGGGGTTTCCTTGATCTGGTACGTCGACCCCGCGGTTCGCACGGTGGTCGCCTATCGGCAAGACGGCAGGCACGAGCTATTCAACGCGTTTCAAGATCTGACGGGCGGGGATCACCTCCCCGGATTCTCCGTACCCGTCGCCGAGATCTTCGCGGATTGACCGATTGGCGGGTGGCTGAGACTGAATTTCATCAGGTTGAGCGCCGGAGGCTGGGTATTGACCCAAGCTTTGAATATCATCGATCGACCCTCGCGCTTCCGAGCGCTATTTCATGTCAATAGGTCGCTTCGGCTTTTCGCGGGCCTCTCGCTCTTTCTCCTCTTCTTCGTCGTCCAGGCCCGCGTCAAGATCGAGGTCGGCCTCGCGGGCCATCTCTTCCATCTCGGCCAGAGCCTCGGCCGAAATCCCCGTGTTCAGATAAGCAGGGTCAGCTTCGAGCTTCAATGGAACCGAGGACTCCACTCCGTCCACTGTAAGCACAACCTTGTAAGTTCCCGGCCCGGCCGCGGTGGCCCCACCGCGTCGGCCGAACAACCCGACGAGTACACCCCGGTTCGCGCCTGGTGTCGGCTGTTGGGGCCTGGCCGGTCGGGTCATGGTCCAGTTGAATTTATGTAGGCCGGGCTCGGAAGGGACCCGCGACTCAAAGGCCGTCGCGCCGTCATAATCCAAGATCTT
>JAYVYS010000192.1:0-6857 GCA_043784005.1 Isosphaeraceae bacterium | reverse complement strand
GTTCGGGAGCCTGAGAGTCACTTACCCTGATGAATCGAAATCCGGCCGCCCGACCTTCCCTTGCCTGGCTGATTGCCTATTCGTTTGCCGCCGTGTTGATCATGGCGCTCTGGACCGACCGCGCGAAGACTGAGAAACAATCGAACGATTGGGGGAGCATTGTCGCGCTCGCCGATGGCTCAGCCCGCATCCCTTTCGTGAAATGCAGGCTGCTTGCCGACAGCGCGAACACCCTCGCGAGGATGATGCCCACGTCGGCCTGGAATCGTGTGAGCAATGCCATCGACGTCAACCGGCTCGCTGCCAAGGCGGTCCGTCAACGGCTTGGATGGTCGCGAGAGAACGACCCGATCCTGATCTCGGCCACATTTCTGATGGGTCTCTCGGCGTTCGGCTTCATGATCGTGATGCGGTCCATGATCGTATTCCTTTATGAAACAACATCTCGTCTCGCGAGCCTTGCCGGACTGTTATTGGGCCTCGCATTGCTGGGAGAGGGAGGCGATCGCCGCTTTGGCTGGTTCCCCTACGACCTGCCACATGCCTTCATCTTCAGCCTGGGGTTGACGATGGTTTTGATGCGAAGTGTCTGGCTGTTACCGGTTTTCGCAGTCGCGGTGTACAGCAAGGAAACGGCCGTTTTGCTGATCCCGGCGTATTTGCTGGTACACTTCGATAAGATAGACCGCACGTTCTTTTTTGATCTTGCACCCATGGGTCTCACGTTCTGGCTGATCCGAAGCATCCTTGACGCGAGTTTTGGACCCGGCGATGGGGGATTTTGGTTCCTCGGCAGAAATGCGCGCGTCGTCGCCTCGTGGCTCGCGTACGATTCGTGGTGGTACGCGCCGTTGTTGATCGTCACGGCTGTCCGGATCGCGCATGTCTGGAGTGAATTCCCACTCCCGTTGCGTCGGCTCACGGTACTCGCGATCGTGCCTCTTGGGATCGCCCTCGTCAAAGGATCGATCGAGGAGAAAGGACAGTACCTCGAACTTTTGCCGATCCTTGGCCCGCTAAGCCTGCAATGGCTGGCAATCGAGCTCGGGCTCTCAAAAAACGTGCGGGCGAAAGAAAATCATGTTTATGATTTGAAAAAATGAATGTGTGCTAAAGCAAAGGGCACCCTTCCATGACAGGCGCAAAACTTCTGGCCGACGCGATCGTGGTGTTTCACGCGGCCTACGTGGCATTCGTGGTGTTGGGGATGGCCACGATTCTCGTCGGTCTCCTGTTCAAGAAAAGCTGGGCGAGAAATCCGTGGCTCCGGATCTTGCATCTCGCGGCGATTGGCCTGGTGGTGCTCGAAACAGCCGTGGGAATTCCTTGCCCGCTCACTGTCTGGGAAAGCCAGTTAAGGCAGTCGGCTGGCCAGGATGCGTACGCGGGCGATTTTATCGGATACTGGGCGCATCGACTCATCTTCGTTCAAGCACCTCCTTGGGCCTTCACCGCCGCGTACGTCGTTTTCGGAACGATCGTTTTGCTCACCTTTGTACTTGCGCCACCGCGATGGAGGTCAAAACACTAAAATACAAGTTAGGATCTTACATCGTCTGCTTTACCGATACGAGAGAACGCTTGGAGTGTCGGAGATAACGTGATCAAGGGCGGCTTCGACCCGGTTCAATCACAAACTCCTTTACCGTCGCGCGATCGGGTTGAATCGCGACCTTTCCTCGGAAGATATACTCTGGCTTCACCCGAGCTCCCGCAGCCTTCGGATCTCTCGGATCGACCGACTCATGCCAGACCACGACCTCTTGAATGCCGATCGGGACGTCGCAAATCGTGAAATTTCCATCCTTGTCGGTGACTGCGAAATAGGGATGATCGATGATGAGCCACCACGCCGACATCCAGGGGTGAATCGCGTCCACTACTGGCATCGGTATCTGTTCTCCCGCCCCGATCAGGATCTCTAACGACGCTCTTTGACCGACTAAGGGTTTCATAAAGACCTGGTTCAGTCGGTCACGGAACGATTCAATCCGAGCTCCTTCGGCCTGTGAATCCGTCCACGCGGCGATGCCTTCCGTTCCCGGTATTTGAACGTCAATGTTGTAAGCGATGGAATCGTCCGTCGTGACCAGGATGTTGGTCCGCTGCATCGCCGCCAGAACGTGAGGAACAAAGACCCCTCGATCCGCGCGGAACTGGATCTCCTTCGGAACGGTCTTCAGAGCGACGTCGCGCACTCCGCTGGGCTTGACGAAGTAGACCAACGTGTTGCAGACCCCTTTCCTTTTGGGGTCAACCAGAAGCCGCTCCGATGTGATCGGCGTCCCCCGTTTGGCCATGACCTCGTAGTCTTTCAGCCTCAGCGGCGGCGAGTAGGTGATGACCTCGCCATGACGATTCATCCCCCGAATCGTTTTTTCTTCGGGATCGGCGACAATCCGAGGCACCGGAGGCTCGCCGCCGAAGGTGACTCGGCCCTGGAATATTCCCCATTTTTCGGTCTGGGTGTTGGATGGGCTCGGTGTGGGATTTTGGCGAGCCACTTCGGGAGATCGGTCGCCCCTTTCGGCGGATTGCCCCGCCGCCGCTCCGAACACGATCACCCCGAACGCCACGAATGACTCGCATAAGCTTCGCATCGGAGCCTCACGTTTGACGTCTTCGTGTTTACGGTGATGATTCCAGCATTGGAAAATAATCACCACGTATATCGTACCGTATACGTGATCACTTTCTCGCCATCAGCCGGTACGTCGACCGGGAAGTGGGCCGTCCGTGCGTCTTGCTTCACGAAATCGGCCGACTTTTGAATGATCTGCCAGTTCACCCAGCGGTAGAGGTTTTCCTTGACGATCACCTTCACCGGCTCGGTCTTGTGGTTACGCACACGGATCTCGACCGTCTCGGTGATGAGATGGCGGTTCTGATTGACCTCGAAATTGACTTGCTTTCGCTCGCCAACCACGTCGAAGGCGCTTCCGAGCTTCACCAGCAGTTCCTCATTTTTCGGAGTGTGCTGGATCGTGTCCTCGCCGACGAATTCGAGCGCGGCGTCGGCGGCGTCTTTCTTGTAAACCCGAATCCGACCGGCGGGCATGGGGATGCCAAGACCGCTCGCATCGTCGTTCTTGACCTTTAAATAGATATCGATTTTCTTGTTCGATTGCGCACCGAAGTCGCGGTCGGGATTAGCGACCGGAGCGATGAATCCTCGGATGTTGACGTCCTGGCCATAGTAGACGTAAATCATCTCGACCGGAACGTCCGTCTTGGCGGGAAACAGCTCGATCTGCTTGGTCGAATGGTCGGCCAGGCTGGTCGGTCGGCCAAGCGTGTAGAGGTGATATTCAAAGAACGTCTTTTCCTGAAAACCCAAAGGGGCAGGGGCTGCTCCTCCCATCCCACCCATTCTTCGATCAAACACTTGCTGTTGCGGTTGGACGCGCTGAACGTCTCCCGCGACAAGCTTGAGCTTTGCCCCCGGATAGCTCGCGCCACTCTCGTTAAGGATGCTCACCCAGGCCCCGATATCGGCCTTCCTATCGTCGGGAGCCACCACAAGGTTGTAATCCGCCCGCCACGTCAGGCCGTCGGTTTGATAGGAGACCTCGACGTCGTGATCACCCGCCTTGTCGGTGGAAACCTTCCAGACAAGTGTCGGCCTGGTAATCAAACCTTCGGGAAGTTTTTTGAGGCTGATGCCGACGAGATCCTGGCCGCGAGGGATCAGCTTGAGCCCGCCAGGCCCTTGAAGCACGAGCATTCCCGGCTCCGCCGAGAGCAAGATCCCTTGAAACGGGCTCTGATCTTTCTGTTCGACGGCGATTCCCTGGCCAAGGTATTTTTCAAGGATCTTGTCGCCGCCGACGAGGTCGTATTCATAATCTTGCTCAAGCACGGTGGTGGAGGTCGGAGCGGTTTTGGACTTGAACGACACGGTGGTCGGGTCGATCCCCGCGGCGACGTCGGTGAACTTGACGGTGTTTTCCCCTTCCTTGAGAGCGAGCCTTCGCAAGTCGCGGACGACGCCATAGCCCGGCAGGTTGGATTGTCCGGGCGCGTTTCTCGCGTTCTGAACAAACGACTTGGGGTCAAACGAAGCGGGATCGGCCGAGCTGTAAATCGTGAGCGCGAACCCCGAGCGTTTCGCTTCAGCGTTGACGTCTTGCATCAAGTTTTTCTCCTGACCAAACCCGGAAGTCGCGAGCAAGAGCAACGCGGCCAGGGAAGTGGGGGTCGGCCGAAATCGTGCAAATCTCATGATTCGAAGTCCTTCAGTCCCGTTCTGATCGCATTATTCATCGTGTCCCACGCCGCCGGCGGGGGCAAGAGGTATGACGTTCGGCGAGGGGATCGTCTTAGGTCCCATCAATGCAGGTTGAGGGAATTCCGCCCACTCATTATCACCAATAATCATACAAACCAAGGAGTGCGGAGCCATGAAGCTTCGCGTCCAGAAGTGGGGAAATAGCCTCGCGTTCCGCCTTCTCAGTTCATTTGCGAACGAAATTGGAATCCAGCGCGACTCGATTGTTGAGTTGACTCGTCGCGAGGGGGAATGGATCGTTGGGCTCGCGACTCCCGATTCGCCGACATTCGACGAACTTCTCGGTCGGGTCACTCCCGAGAATCTTCATGGTGAGGTCGAGAGCGGTCCGGCCGTCGGTGCTGAGGCATGGTGAAACCTCAATCTGAAGTCCCGGAGCAAGGCGATGTAGTCTGGATCAGCCTCAATCCCCAGGCTGGTCATGAACAGTCGGGCCGACGCCCCGCACTGGTGCGATCTCCATCGTCCTACAGTGGCTGAGCTGCTCCCCGATTTTTGATCCACTCGAATGGAAGGCCCATCAACGATTGCGGGTTTGACTATCCGTGATCTCGCAAGGCTGTTTTTCTGAACTCTTTCCGTCGCACCGGGCGCTGAACTCCTTTGGCGTCATGCAACCCAGTGAACTGTGCGGTCGGATCGTGTGATACTCTCGTCGATACCATTTCGCCTTCTCCAGCGCGTCCGACTCTTTATCCTGTCCCCGCTTCACTTGCCCGCGTCCGCGGCCGACTTATGGCGAGGGAGAGGTTGCCCCGCGAGGAGAACCCCCGTGGCGGTCGGGATGGCGAGCAGGAGGAACGTGAGGAGCCGTGCCGGTCGAGTGGTGGCGATCGGATTCACCGTCCCCGAAAGGGAGAGCACGGCCGCACCGAGGAGTTCGTAAACGGCCGTCCCGAGCACGGCACCGGCAGCGCCACCCAGAACAGTCAAGGCAACCTCACTCCGGTCGCGCCGCCCGAGTGCGAACGACAGCCCGGCGGCCGCCCCGAGGGGGGTCCAAATCAGGGCGTGCATGGCCAGAGACGGAAGCAAGTTCCCAAGGCTGTCGCCGACCCAGCCGAAGTAGACGGGAAGGGCCGTCAACGACGGGAGAGCACCCGCCACCCCCCCGAAGACAGCGCCGACCGCCGCCGCCGTCAACGCCGGCATCGGCCGCGGGGCGGAGGGCCTTCCCGCAAGAGCGATCGCGGACCCGAGGAGCAGGCCAAAGACGCCGTAAACCAGGGCTGCGGTCCGCACGTCGGCCGTCCGACGTGTCTGGGGCGTGGGACCCTGGATTTTCTGGCCCATCACGTTGTACTGATCGACGGACGGTTGAACCGCGAGAACCCCCGACTCAGCGATGACCCAACCCAGCAACGCCGCCGAGACGGCCGCCGAGAGCATGATGACCCAGAGTCGCCTCCCCCGCGCCGGCGGCGGGTCCCCGGCTGACCGCTCCGCAGGGATATGTTCAGGAGGTGCCGATCTCTGTGATCCGGCCAGAGAGGCCTTACCGGGAAATCTCATGGTCATCCCTAACAAAGTCATTCGAGGATGGGATTTGGGCAAGGGCGTCACGCGATCTAGTGATCCGGAAAGAGTTCGGGCGCGAGAATCGATCCCCCTCACAACCGGCGGGATCTTCCCAACCTTCGAAGGCGGTTCGGCCACAACCCACTTGACGGTGTTCTTTCACTAGCTTATTAAACGATAATCCCCTCTACGTCATCTTCTATCCAGCGTCGCGCCTCAAATTCCGAAGGAGTTGCGAATGAACTTGCGCCGCGCATCTCGTGGGTTCACCCTGATTGAGCTGTTGGTTGTCATCGCGATCATCGCCGTGCTCATCGCGCTACTGCTGCCTGCCGTGCAGAGTGCTCGAGAGGCGGCCCGGCGTGCCCAGTGCATCAACAACCTGAAACAGCTTGGGCTGGCGATGCACAACTACATCTCGCAGCAGGAATCGTTTCCCCCCGTCGTCCAGAACGGCGGCCGGGGTGTCTGGTCGAACTTCGGCGGACAGTACTTCGATCCATGGCCGCTCGACTGGACCGCGTCGGTCTTGCCCCAACTCGAACAGCAGCCGCTCTACAACGCCCTGAATTTCAGCGTCAGTTCGGGGTTTAACGGCAGCGACACGCAGAACACTACCGTGCTCAGCGCACAGGTTGCCTCACTCCTCTGCCCGTCCGAGAACCAGTTGCAAGGAACGATCGGACAGTGGGGACGCAAGAACTATGCCGCTAATGTCGGCGGCCCCGCCTCCTCCTCGGCCTGGTCGGGCATCTTTGTCCCCCTGAAAGACGCCCCCGACGGGTCGAATTTCGCCGGCTGCTACGTGAACGGAAACAGCGGCAGGACGGTCAGTCTCGCATCAGTCATCGACGGGACTTCGAACACAGCCATGATTAGCGAGACCTTGCTCGGATCCGGCCTCGGTGCCAACAAGGTCACGATCGGCACGACCAAACGGAAGTCGACGTATTTGTTCCCGACCGGCGTGAAGTCTCCGGCGGATCAGGGTGTCGCCGGCAACGCGGCGGCGGTGAATTTTGTCAACGTCTGCAAGAGCCTTCCGGGCTCG
>JAYVYS010000191.1:0-2528 GCA_043784005.1 Isosphaeraceae bacterium | reverse complement strand
ACGCGAGGCCGTCACTCCGCGAGGAACCGGGGCGTTTCAGGCCCTCCTTCGTGAGGACGATCAGCAGCAGACCGTGATCGGTGTGAGCGACGGTCCCCCCCTGGAGAGTGATGACCGTTACGCGGCGCAGTTGCTGACGACGGTCCTCGGTGACCATACGGGATCTCGACTTTACTGGGCTTTGGTCGACCCCGGCCACGCCGACGGCGCGGAGCTGTCGTATCAGGAATACAACCAGGCCGGTGCGCTTTTCAGCTTCTTGAGCTGCGCCCCTGAAGACACTCAGGCGAATCTCGAACGGGTCGTCGAGGTCTACCGAGCGGTGATGGCACAAGACGTCCTCGCCGAAGAACTCACCCGCGCTCAAAACAAAGTCTTGTCGCGATCCGTCCTGCGAAGCGAGCGCCCGATGGGCCGACTGGCCTCGCTCGGATTTCATTGGATGTACCGCCAAAAGTATCTGACAATCAACGACGAACTTGAGGCCTTGAGCCGCGTGACGGTCGCCGATCTCCGCCGCGTGCTCGACAGTTGGCCGCTCTTGCCGATGACCTTGGTTTCCGTCGGCCCCACCACGGAAGTCAAACCCGTCACCTGACCTTCTTAGGGGTTCACGCCGCAAGCATCGCGTCTGATGTTCGCAAACCCCCGACACCCACGCTAAGGCGCGAATGGAATCCGTTCCCGAATAAGAGCGCGGTTTCCTCACGAACGCGATAAAGTGTGGAATCTAGCTTATCGAGCAAAACAGGGATGTGGCGCTTCGCGGTGCAGGAGTACTTCGGCTCAACCCGGAGCGAGCTGGCGATGTCTAGCATTAGCGCGGCTGACTCTCGCCCCCTTTCGACTCGCGAGTTCTTGGATGTTGTGAAACGTTCCGGACTGCTGAGCGAACCACAACTCGGCGACATCCTTTCTCGTGTTGATGAACATACCGCGGAGAGCGACCCGACGCCGCTGATGGAACAACTCATCCGTGAAGGGACGCTCACCGCGTTCCAGGCGGGACGATTGTTCGTAGGCAACGACCGGGGATTGGTGATCGGCCGATATCGACTCCTCGATCGGATCGGCGGCGGCTCGATGGGGTGGGTGTTCAGGGCGCGCCACGTCTTGATGGACCGAATCGTCGCCATCAAGGTCATTTCGCCTCGATGCGCGGCCGGCCTTGATGCGCTCCCGCGCTTTCTCCGCGAAATGAAGATCGTCGGACTCTTGGACCACCCCAACGTGGTCCGCGCGTTTGACGCCGATATCGTCGACGACAAGCCCTACATGGTGATGGAATACGTCACAGGTGAAAACCTCCTGGAGCTCGCGATGCGACGGGGGGCGCTGCCACCGGACGAGGTGGTCAACCACATGGCGCAGGCGGCCCGAGGTCTGGCTCACGCCCATGAAAGAGGGGTGATCCACCGCGATATCAAGCCTTCGAACCTGGCCTTGGATTCCTCTGGGGTCGTCAAGATCCTCGACCTCGGCCTGGGCGCCTTCGTCGCGGTCGGCGGTGAGGAATCCTCCGAGCAAGACCTGGACCGGGGGATGGCCGTCGGAACCGCCGACTACATGTCACCCGAGCAGATCACAGGGCAACCCCTCGACGGCCGGTCCGACCTGTTCAGTCTCGGTTGCACGATGTACTTTCTCCTGACGGGTTCGCACGCGTTTATGGGCTTGGAACGACTGGACCGGCTCGTGAAGCGGCTTCACGACCGACACATCCCCCTGAGAGACGTCCGTCCGAACGTCCCCTATTCGGTCGTCGCGGTAGTCGATCGGCTGCTCGCCCGAGATCCCAACGACCGCTTTGCCGACGCCTCGGAAGCCGCCGAGGCTCTGGAGCATTTGAAGCCATTCAGCGAACGCTCGGGGCGGCCCTTGAAACCCGCGACCAAGGACAAGCCTGTCGCGACCCCGGCACCTCTTTCACCTGAGGCCGACCCGAAGTCACTCAACTGGTCGCTCATCGAGATCGAGCTGGAGCAAAAGTCGCCAGCGTTGCCCGGCTCGGAAGGAGACGGATCCTCACTCCGGCCGCCATCGAGTCGTATCGGGGCTCACCACAAAAGCCTCATCGCCGAGGGGAGAGTAATCGGGCAAAGAAATCCAGCGGCAATACCGTGCCGAGTTGATCCAATTGAAGCGGGAGATCAGTGAAAAACGACAACAGAAAGACGAGGGAAAGACCCCACTTGATGTCGTTCGCTGGTTCGAACCTTTGCTCGAACATCTTGGAAACTACTTGTCGGAGCCGACCGCCGGACAGACGATCACGGTCGTCTTTCTCATTGCGATCGTGCTCATCGCCTTGCTCGCGGTGACCTTATCGCTGAATTGATCGCGCCATCAAGAATCACGAGGATCGATCGGTTCCATCTCGCCAGGCTCATCGGGGAGGGGAGCGGGCTCGACAAGCCCTGTTCCCACTTTGGAACAGAAATCGATAACAACGGTTCCTGAGCCCTTTAATTACTGACCCCTTTAATTACCCGGAGTTTTAAGTGTGATGACCAGTCAAGAATTTAACA
>JAYVYS010000190.1:0-5791 GCA_043784005.1 Isosphaeraceae bacterium | reverse complement strand
AGCAGGCTATCGACATAGTGTTTGAGCACCATGTTTTCAAAGTTATGAATCCGGGTCATGTTCAAGTCCGGATTCGCGGCGCGAAGGAATCCGTGATAGGCCCAGAGCTGGTCGAACTGAGATGAAACCAGCGTGATGCCGCAAGCTTCGATCAGGGTTTGGAGGGAACGCCTGTTGGGTGCCATCATTGGCGATTTCGTGCGACCTCGGGGATGGTCTCGTTTCCGTAGCCTTTACCGAATCGGACGATTCTTTTATTCGCCATGCATGCGCTGCATTTGCAAATAATATTTGATGGATCGGGTTGTCCGACTAACCATGGTTTACTGGAATACTTGTAATATTCTGAAGCCACCGCATCATTCCAGTGAACGAAACCGAAGAGTGGATTGACCTGACTGTTCTCGGGTCGTCCATAGAAAAGCAGATTCTCAACTCGATGCGATGCTGCGCTGTATTTTAGACCTAACTGAAATTGACGATCGCTTCGCCGCTTCAATCCGGTGCCGATACCCAAGACTATGCCGATCATCGCGACCGAGATCAGCATCGAGCGGAGCCGGATTCGTGGCAAGGTTCGCGTCTCGTCGAGTGACTTTGGTCGTGTTTTTAACGCCGACCAAATGACTTTGAACTCCACGACTCAGACCTTTCCCTTACGACCTCGTGGGAGATCATCTTTCCTTCCTCAATAGCGCGCTCGCCACGCCGGATTGCGGCGAGCATGGCGATTTGCTCGCTGATTTGATCAAGCGAAGCGTTTTCGGGCAATTTTCGGACCGCTTCGATCACCATCTCTTTGTTCGACATAAAGCCCTTTCAACTACTCGCGCTTCGGTAAGACCGCAATGCATACAAAAAAAACCGTCGGCTCACCCAGAACAAGACGATCGTCGCCACCAGCATGAAGACGATCAGGCCCGGTTCAAACACCCGGACCATCACCGCCGCGGGTACGTTCGACACCAGAAGAATGGGCACGACATAAGTGAAAAAGCGTCCCATCGGGGCCGCCCAGGTTCCCGTGAAGATCTCTTTCGGATAACGCGCCAGGCTTGTGAACATCCACCACATCTCCATCAAGCTCTGGTTGCGAACCAGCCAGACCGACAGCGACGTGAGCAACAACATGCAACTGTAGGAGATCCCCACCCCGCAGGTGAACGTCACCATGAAGCCCAAGAGTCTCCACAGATCAAATGTCCAACCCATATTGACCAGGGCGAAGAGCATCACCGCCACGCCCATGATCATATTCGGGCCTGTTCCCCAATCGATCTTACGAAAGGAAATCAAGAACTGCTCATCAATGGGACGGAGCAACAGAAAGTCCAGGTCGCCGGTGCGAACAAGCTCCGAGAACTCATTGCAACTCTCGAAAAAGAACGTTTCGACCAGTCCGTTGAGCGCGAAGAAGCAGCCGACGAAGAAGAAGTATTCATTCTCGGGCCAGCCCGCGACGGAACTGGTCCGCGCGAAGACCGTGCGATAAAAAGCCACCATGATTCCTAGCCAGAGGATCTCGACCGAGATCTTGACCAGAAAGTTGCCGCGAAACGCGAGTTCCCGCGTTAGCGTGTAACGGCCAAGGTGAGCGAGCAAGCGGAGATAACGTCCAAGACCGCCGAGCAATGGTTCATCCTCCAAACGCGCTGTAGTGTTTCAATCCGCGCTTGTAGAGCCAGCGCGCCAGCAGCATGAACAGGACCGCCCAGAGCAGCTCGCCGATCAGGTAGAACACCAGGTCCCACCCTTGTACTTTTTTCAAGAAGACGACCGCCGGAAAGTACGCCATGTACTGAAACGGCAAGGCCTTCAATATTCCCGACCACGGTTGCGGCAAGAGGTCGAGGGGGAGCATGTGCCCCGAGATGAAGAAGTTCAAAGTCATCACGATATAAAGAAGTGAGGTCACTTCCAGGAACCAAAACCCGACCATCCCGACCGCCGCCTCGAAGAAGAACCCCACCATGAACGCGAGGATCAGTGAGACAACATAGGCCACCATGGTCAAGGCGTCTGGAAAGCCATCGAAGTATCTTCGGCAAATCCAAAAGAGCAAGACATAGGGCAAGAAGGACGTGACGATATAAGCGACCTTGTGCGCCATGCGGTAGGCGAAGAGGTAGCCGATCAGGTCGACGGGCTGGATCATGTAGCGCTTCAGGGTACCGTCGCGAATGTCTTTGGCGATTCCTCCGGCGAGTCCCGGCATGCTTGAAAACATCCGGCTGATATTGGTAAGCAGCAGGTAGGCGATCATCTCGCGATATCGGAAGGAGATCCCGGTTTCCGACCCGCTCAGTGAGGATTGGCCCGACCCCGCGTAAATCGCCTGCCAGAGCAGGATGGTGGTGATCATCGGCAGGAAGCGGAGGATCGTTCCCAGCAGGAAATCGCCCCGGTACGCCATGCGTTCGACGAGCGACGCTTGAAAGATCTTGGTGTATTTCCGGACCGAGTGGAGAGCGCCTCGCGAGGCGGCGGGAGCGTCAGGCGGCGTCATGAGACTTTGTTCCCTCCTCAAAGACGCGGGCGATCGTCTGTTCGAGCGGCGGGTCGGTCACGCTCAGGTCGGCCACGGAATGGCTGTCGAGGATCGCGCCGAGGACTTCCCCAACGCGAGAACGCTCGACTTTGAGGTCGATCCACGGGCCTTCTTTGCGTGTGACTTCACCGAATCGGCCGAGGTCGTTGGGCGTGTTGTCGTCGACGAATTCGAGCTTCACGACCTTCGTTTGCCCAAACCGATCCGACAGGCCCGCGAGCGAACCGTCGTAAACGAGATTTCCGTGCGTGATCACCAGGACGCGCTGACAAAGCGCCTCGACGTCGCGCATATAGTGCGACGTGAGAAGCATGGTCACGCCGCGTTTCGTATGATAGTCGCGTAAGCACTTCTGGATCGCGACCTGCGCGACGACATCAAGGCCAATGGTCGGTTCATCGAGCAAGAGAAGCTGGGGCTGATGCAAGAGCGCCGCGATCAGCTCCATCTTCATGCGTTCGCCGAGCGAAAGTTCGCGGACCGCCTGGCGCGTAAGCTTTTCGACGCCGAGAAGCTCGGTCAATTCGGCAAGCGTGTTGTTGAATTCCGCCTGAGGGAGCGAGTAAATCTCGCGATGAAGCTGAAAGCTGTCCGAGGCGGGAAGGTCCCACCAGAGTTGATTCTTCTGGCCCATGACCAGCGAAAATTGCCTGCGGAAAGCGTCGGTCCGTTGCGAGGGGACGAACCCGAGCACGGTGGCCTCGCCCGCGGAGGGGTAGATCAAGCCCGAGAGCATCTTGAGGGTCGTGGTTTTCCCCGCGCCGTTGGGGCCGAGAAACGCGACCATTTCACCGGGCTCGATCGTGAAGCTGACGCCGTTGACCGCCTGTTTCTCTTCGTATTCGCGGTGGAAGAGGCCTCGGATCGCCCCTCCCACACCTTCCTTCTTTTTGAAGGTGCGGTAGGTCTTGGTCAGACCCACAGCCTCAATGATTGCCATCAGGATCGTTCTCGCTCGGACACAAAGGGTCGATTGATCCCCATTGTAACGAGCGAGTCGCGAACGAACAGAGCGCGCGAGTCAGGCGCGGAGTTGCAGGCTGTTTATCTTGACGTTACCGAATCCGTCGGTGAGTCGACGAGCGACCAACTCATGTGTTTTCCGAGGGCATGTGCGTAACGGGCCAACGTGAAGAACGTCGGGTTCATCTGCCGGCCGTTCTCAAGTCGGCTGAGGGCGGCCTTATCGATGCCTGTTCGCTCCGCCAGGTCGGACAAACTCAGTCCTCGCGACTCTCGCTCGCGGCGAAGCGTCCCCAGAAACTCTTTGAGCGAATCCAGGTCCGCCTCCGAGAGCACTTCGCTGATCGTCGCGA
The DNA here is from genome assembly GCA_043784005.1 of Isosphaeraceae bacterium. Classification (GTDB taxonomy): domain Bacteria; phylum Planctomycetota; class Planctomycetia; order Isosphaerales; family Isosphaeraceae; genus JAYUFP01. The sequence goes on along the minus strand of JAYVYS010000190.1, from coordinate 1,927 downwards.
TTCTGCCGGTTTCGCGGTACTCGCGATCGAGTTCCGCGCGTTCCGCCGCCATTCTCGCCCGGAATTCCGGAGTCTGGGTACGGGCGATGACCGCCTCGAGCTTGGCACGCTTGTCGGGCGAGAGTTGCTCGAGTTGCTTTCGCGTCCGCTCTGCGATCTTGTTCGCGTCCATTAGTTTCGTTATCACCGTTGCAAGGAAAGGCTGAGGGGACGCTACTGATCAACACCTGGCCCTGTGATCATCCCCAAAAAATAATAGGCAAGCCGTAATGAATACTGAGTTCGGCCGCTTTGCGGAGTTGAATGTAATCCTCCTTAACTGACCGTAGCGCGTCATCCTCATCGTATTCATAATCGTCGGAGACCTGCAAATGCTCTTGGACAAAATCCAGCTCGACGAGTAGTCGAGCGGTCGATCCGACGGGATGTGACGCGGGCCATTGACCCATGATTTTGTATGGTTCGACATCCCCCATCACTTCAAAGTCACAAGGGAGAAAGTAGCCGTTATATAAGCCATGTTGCACGAGTTGCGGGCACGTAGGCCGTGCGATCTCCTGCTGAAAGGCTTCGTGCTTAGAGTAATCATTCTCGGGGGGTGGGGTGAACCCGGGTAGCCGGTCACGGCAGTCGAGCCATGACGCGTAAGCACGGATCGAGGTGAAGTCAGGCCACTGGCACGAGAAAACCATTCTTCCTTCGTCATTCCAACGTAGATCGGATCGATTCATCTTCGACACCGACTTTCGAATGGTGGCAACTTCCCTCTTGGCCCGCCAGCGCGCCCACCATGAGACCGAAGTCGGCTGCTCGGAGATTCCCTCGGGTGAGGCAAATTTCGGGCGGATGCCGAGAGCCGATTCTATCGGTGAGGTGAAATCACCAACCTTGAACTTCCAGAGCGGCATCACGAAGACATCGAGACGCATCAGAGTTGTCTTCTCAGTGATTCAGGTGGCAACGTCGCCGTGATTTTTGGGCAAGGTCGGCGACCGAAGTTGGCTCAATACGAATTCACAATCGCACTCTTCCCCGATGCCATGCCCGTGGCGAGCGTGTTGGCGTGGTAATGAAAGGCCACCTTGATGAGGTAGTAGAGCCAGATCCCCGGGTCCCAGCGCTTGCGGATCAGGTTCATGACCCGGCGGTGGTATTCGCGGCGGAGCTTGGCCTCGGGGATTCCCGTCATCAGGCGGTAATAAAGGCCGATCGACTGCACCAGCCAGAGCGATTGCCACTTCAGGAAGTTGAGCGGGTGCGTCTTCCAGTAACGTGACCGACCGCGACCCATGTTGAGCTTGCCGTCGATCATCAGGGCGTCGAGCCTTCCGAAAAAGGCGTCGGCGGTGTAGAGGTCGTTCATTACCTCGATATAGCCGTCGCGGAGGGCTTCGCGGCTGATCTTCAGCGGGATCACATTCGTGCCAAACTCGGGTGCGTCGGAGGGGTCGAGACGCCCCTCGGCGAGCAGGCGGTCATAGAGCGGGGTCTTGCGGAAGGCCCAGAGCATTCCGGTCATCGAGTTGGCGATCCGGGAATCCTTGATGAACTCGCGCTGGGCTTCGAAGATCGTTTCGTCGTCGTTGTCAAACCCCAGAATCATCCCGCACCAGACGTCCATCCCGGCGTCTTGAATGCGGTGGACTTTTTCGAGGATCGTGCCACCGGCGCGTACGTTCTGGAATTTCTTGGTCTCACGTAACGACGCTTCGTTGGGGCTCTCGATCCCGATGAAAACGGCGATGATGTTGGCATCGGTCATGAGCCGCATCAGCTCGGGATCGTCGGCCAAGTCGATCGACGCCTCGGTGAAGAGGGTCAGAGCGTAGCCGTGCTTTTCTTGCCAGGCGACGACATCGGCGAGGACCGGCTTGATCGCGCGTTTGTTGCCGATCAGGTTGTCGTCGACCACGAACGCGATCTTGAC